>CACKTH010000001.1 GCA_902603045.1 uncultured Pelagibacteraceae bacterium
AAAATCATGCAATTGACTATAATAAAGATGGATCAATTGATCTAAAAAATATTGAGGATTCTTTTGCATCTGCTGCAAACTATTTAAGTAATCTTGGATGGAATGATAATACTCCGTGTTTTTATAGAATTAATCTAAATGAAAATATTCCTGATAAATATTTAAATACATCAGCAAAAAAAATTAAACATGAGAGAAAAGTAAAATATTTAAAAAATTATATAAAAAATTCGTCTTTTTTGGACAAATTTGACAATTTGAAAGCAGCAATAGTTACTCCTGATGCTGAAATAGTAGAAAATGCAAATAAACTTAAACCAGCATATATTATTTTTAATAATTATAAGCTAATCTTAAAGTGGAACAGGTCATTAAGATTTAGTTTGGCTGTATGCACATTAAAAAATAGTTTTGAAAATGAAACCTAAGATAATAATTTTTTTAGCAATAATTTTAACATCATGTGAAACTACTAATAAAAAAGTAATCACAAATAAAGATTTCAAAAATTATTCGAATGATGGATTTGCTCTCATATATAATAATGATATTTTCAAAAAACGAATAGTTTCAAAAAAAATAGATCAAAGATCATTAATTATTTTCAATAATAAACTTGAAAATGATACAGATATAAAAATAACAAATTTGTTAAATGAAAAGTATTTGATTGCTAAAGTAGGAAAAAAAACGAAATATCCAATTTTTTATAATTCAGTAATTTCTGAAAGGATTGCGACTGAACTTGATATTGATCCTGATCAACCCTATGTACGTGTAGAAACAATAAATTCTAGTAATACTTTTGTTGCAAATAAAGCTAAAACATTTGATGAGGAAAAAAAAGTAGCTAATAAAGCTCCAGTAGACAGCATTTCAATCCAAAATATATCAATTGAAAAAGATAATAATTCAAAAGTTGAAAAGGTGAAAAATACAAAATTTGAATATATAATTAAATTTGCCGATTTATTTTTTGAAGAATCTGCAATTACATTGAAAAAAAGACTTGAGGATGAGTACAATTTAAAAGACATAAATATCAAAAAAATGTCTAAAAATTTATATAGAGTTTACAAGGGTCCTTTTTATAATTTAGGATCAATTAAAAATGTATATAATGAAATAGCTAACATAAATTTTGAAAATATTGAATTAATAAAATTATGAAAATAAAAGCACTATTAATTTTTGTTCTATCATTCTTAGTTATTAATAATATTTCTTATGCAAAATTTAACATAAATGCACGAACTGCAATATTACAAGACTATTTATCTGGTGAAATTTTATATGAAAAAAATTCTGATGAGAGAATTTTTCCTGCCTCTATGACAAAAATAATGACCTCAATCATTGCTTTTGATTTATTGAAAAGTGGCGAAATTACTTTAGATGAAAAATTTATCGTTTCTGAAAATGCCTGGAGATTATCCTCATCTGGTTATTCATCAATGTTTATAATGGTTGGAGATGAAGTTTCGGTAGAAGATTTATTATTAGGTATAATTGTTGCTTCAGGTAATGATGCTTGTGTAGCTTTAGCAGAGGGTATTGCAGGAACTGAGGACGAGTTTGCATTACTAATGACTGAGAAAGCCCAAGAAATTGGGATGGAAAATACTAATTTTTCAAATTCGTCAGGGATTAATGATGATAATAATTATTCAACCGTTAGAGATATTTTAATTATGTCTAATTATCTAATTAAAGAACATCCTAAATATTATGAGTATTTTAAAATTAAAGAATTTACATGGAGTAGGACAGGCGGGGATCCCATTACACAAGGAAATAGGAACCCATTACTATATAAAAATATGGGTGTAGATGGAATTAAAACTGGATACCTTGGTTCAGAAAAATAT
The DNA here is from genome assembly GCA_902603045.1 of uncultured Pelagibacteraceae bacterium. GTDB lineage: Bacteria > Pseudomonadota > Alphaproteobacteria > Pelagibacterales > Pelagibacteraceae > Pelagibacter. The sequence continues at coordinate 1,869 of CACKTH010000001.1, forward strand.
TCACTTGCATCGTCTATATTAAGAAAAGAACGAAGATTAATAGCTGTTGCAAGTGGTTTTGAAACAAAAAATTCTAGATCAAAGCAATCACAAAAATTATTAACTTGGGGAATTACAAATTTTGATACAATAAAAATAAGTAATGATAACGAATATCTTTATGAACTAGATGTATGGCAGGGAAATAAGAAAAAAGTAAAAGTTAATACTAAAGATATAATTTATAAGACCATTCCAAAAGCTAAAAAAAAATATATGAAAGTAAAGATTGTTTATGAAGGACCTATACAAGCACCGATAAAAAAGGGTGAAAAATTAGCAGAAATAAAAGTATTATATAAAGATGAAGTAATATCTAATCATGACTTATTTTCTACAGAAAATATCAAACAGCAAAATGCAATATCAAGGTTGATAACTTCTATCAATTTTTTGATATGGGGCGATGTCTAAATATCCAATTATTATATTTGAAGGCATTGAGGCCTCAGGAAAAACTACAAATTTTAAAATTGCTGCAAATTATTTAAAAAAGCGAAGAAAAAGTTTTATAAAATTAAGAGAGCCTGGTGGTTCAATTTTTTCAGAAAAAATAAGAAAATTGATTTTAAATAAGAAACTAAATTTAAATAATAAAACCGATCTATTACTATTTTATGCTGGAAGATCAGAAAATATTGAGAAAATTATTAAAAAAAATTATAAAAAAAAAATAATACTAATTGATCGCTTCACAGATTCTACTATTGCGTATCAACATTATGGAATGAAAATTGATTTAAAAGTAATCAAAATGCTGAATAAGTTTATAATTGGAAATTTTAATCCTAATATAATTTTTTTAAGTACTGTAAATTCAAAAAATTTAAAAAAAAGGCTTAGAAATAGATCTAACTTAAATAGATATGATGAATTTAAACTTAAATTTTATAACAAAGTTCAGAACGGGTATGAAAAAATATCAAGGAATAAGAGCAAATATATTAAAATTAATTCAAACACTAACACAATTAACGAAGTAAAAAAAATCATAATAAATAAACTCGAGAAATTAATATAAATGTCTGAATATAAATTAATAGGACATGAAACATATTTAGAAAAATTTGTAACACTTTACGAAAATAATAAACTTCCAAATAAAATTATATTATCTGGTAAAAAAGGTATTGGAAAATCATTACTTACAGAAAAATTTTTATTTAAAATTTTTAATTCTAGTAATGATAATGAACTAATAAAAAATAAATCTCATCCCAATGTTTTAAATATAAAAAAGAATAATGATAAAAAAAATATAGAAATTGATCAAATTAGAGAAATCATAAAGTTTACAAATCAATCCTCCTTTAATAATAAGTCAAGATTTATAATTCTCGATGATGTCGAATTTTTAAATATTAATTCATCAAATGCTTTATTGAAAAATTTAGAAGAACCAAATGATAATGTATATTTTATTTTAATTTTTAATTCAGAGAATTTTATAATAGATACTATAAAATCTCGATGTATAGAATTTAAATTAAGTATTTCTACTGAAAATACCAAATTAATTGTCAATAATTATTTCAATGAAAAAATTTATGATCAAATAAATTCAAATTTGATAAATTATTACTCAACACCTTTTTTTTTAATATCCTTAATAAACTACATGAATGAATATGAATTATCAGTATCCAAAACCACTATTGATGATTTATTAGTTAATTTAATTAATAATAAGCACTATGTTAAACAAGAATTTATAAGAGATAATTTAAATATGATTATTGAATTATTTTTTTATAAACATATAAACACAACAAAAAAATTGTCATATAAAGTTAAAGAATATTACTATTCAAAACTATCTAATGTAAAAAAATTTAATCTTGATTATGAAACTTTTTTTTTAGAATTTAAGGATAAATTACTAAGTGAATAAAAATTATTATATTACAACACCAATTTACTATCCTTCTGCAAAACCTCATATGGGACATGCATACTCAAGTATAATTGCAGATTTTTTTGCTCGTTTCAAAAAGATTGACGGTTTTAATGTATATTTTTTAACAGGCACGGATGAGCATGGTTTAAAAATACAAAGATCTGCTGAAAAGTTAAATAAAGATCCAAAATCATTTTGCGATGAAATAAGTAAAACATTCGAGGATTTGACTAAAAAATTAAACTTATCAAATACAGATTTTATAAGAACTACAGAAGATAGACATAAAGTGTCAGTCCAAAATTTATGGAATATTCTTGAAAAAAATAAGCAAATTTTTTTGTCTAAATATTCTGGTTGGTATTCTGTATCGGATGAGGCTTTTTATAATGAAGATGAAGTTGAGGAAAAAGATGGTTCAAAAATTGCAAAATCATCTGGTTCAGCTGTTGAGTGGGTCGAAGAAGAATCTTTTTTTTTTAAACTTTCAGAATGGGAAAAACCTTTACTAGAATTTTATGAAAAAAATAGAAATTTTATTTTACCTGAAAGTAGGAGAAATGAGGTAATTAGCTTTGTCAAAAGTGGTCTAAAAGATTTGTCTGTCAGCAGAAAGACTTTTTCTTGGGGTATAAAAGTACCAAATGATGAAAATCATGTTGTTTATGTATGGTTAGATGCATTAACAAATTATTTAAGCTCTTTAAAATATCCCGATGAAAAAAATGAATTGTATAAAAATTTTTGGCCAGCAGATTTACATATTATTGGTAAAGACATATTAAGATTTCATGCAATTTATTGGCCAGCATTCTTATTAGCTGCAAAAATAGAGCCTCCCAAAAGAGTTTATGGGCATGGATGGATACTTACTGGTGATGAGAAAATGTCAAAATCAAAAGGAAATATTTTAGATCCAATAGAAATCATAAATTCTTATGGTTTAGATCCATTAAGATATTATTTACTTAAAGAGGTTTCTTTTGGTAATGATGGCAATATTTCAGAGGAAAAACTAGAAAATTGTATTAATAGTGATTTGGCAAATAATTTTGGAAATCTCTGTCAAAGAGTACTTTCGTTTGCAGAAAAAAATTGTTCCTCATTAATACCTGATCACAAATTTAATGACAAAGATTTAGAAATTTTAAAACCATTAAATGACTTAGATAAAATAAGATCATTTATAGATAATCAAGATATAAACCAATATATGAGTTTTATTGTTGATAAATTGTTTGCCGCAAATAAATATTTTAATGATCAAGAACCTTGGAAGAAGAAACACGATAGATTAAGGTTGAATACGATAGTTTATACTGCATTAGAATTAATTAGAAAAATTACTATTTTGCTTTATCCAGTAATACCGGAAACATCAATAAAAGTGCTAAATGTTTTTAATGAAACAGAAAATTCTATTGATTTTGCATCAATCGATAATAATGAAATTTTAAAAAAAAATTTAAAAATAAATAAATTAAATATTTTGTTTAGAAAAATTGAAAAATGATAGACTCACATTGTCATCTTGATCACGAGCCTCTTTATTCAAATATTAGTGATGTTATTAAACGTTCTAAGGAAAATGGATTAAAGAAAATTTTAACTATTTCAACCAATTCAAAAAGTTTTGAAAATATTAAAAAGATTATAAATCTTGATGATATAATTTATGGAAGTATAGGAATTCATCCCCATGAGTCTAGCAATGACAAGATGGATAAAAAATTCATTATTGAAAATGCTAATAAATTTAGAAAAATAATTGGAGTAGGGGAAACAGGATTAGATTTTTATTATGAAAATAGTCATAAAGACGATCAAATTAAAAGTTTTGAGACACATATAGAAGCCTCCATTGAACTTAAATATCCTTTGATAGTTCATTCTAGATGTGCCGAAACAGAAACTTTTGATATTTTAAATAGATATAAAAATACTGATATTAAAATACTTATGCACTGTTTTACAGGTTCAAAAGAGTTTGCTAAAAAAATGATGACACTAAATGCATATTTTTCTGCAAGTGGAATAATAACTTTTAAAAATAGTATTGATCTTCAAGAAACATTTAAAATGATTGAAAATGATAAAATTTTAATTGAAACAGACAGTCCTTTTTTAGCACCTATACCAATGAGAGGTAAAAAAAATGAACCATCTTTTATTAAATATACATTGGAAAAACTTTCTGAATTAAAATCAATAACCTTTGATGAATTAGAGACTATTATAAGTAATAACTTTGAAAGATTATTTTTTCAAAAATGAGTATAAAATTTATAATATTAGGTTGTGGAAGTTCCATGGGTGTTCCAAGACCTGATGGCTTTTTTGGAAATTGTAATCCCAAAAATAAGAAAAATTATAGAACAAGATGTTCAGCACTTATTAAAACTTATGATGAAAATATATTAATTGATACATCTCCTGACTTAAGACAACAGTTACTACGTCATAAAATTAAGAAAATTGATAAAGTATTCTACTCTCATATGCATGCTGATCAAACTCATGGAATTAATGATTTAAGATCTTTTTTTATTAATAGTAGAAAACAAGTTAATGTTTATGCTGATAATGAAACATCAAAATATTTAAAAAAATGCTTTTCGTATTGTTTTGAAAGTTTCTCAAAAGAATATCCAGCTACTTTAAAGTTAAATAAATTAAAAAAAAATTCATTTATTAAACATAAAAATAAAAATATAAAATTTAAGTCAATTGTAGTTGAGCACGGTTCGGTCAATTCAAATTGTTTTATAATTGATAAAAAACTTGCATACATTACTGATGTAAGTGAAATTTACAAAAAAGATTATTCTTATTTCAAAAATCTAAAGTATTTAATAATTGATTGTCTGTGGTACAATTTTCATCCATCACACTTTAATTTGGAAAAATCTTTATTATTTATTAAAAAATTTAAACCAAAAAAAGCTATACTCTCAAATTTATCACCAGTATTAGATTATAATAAGTTAAAGAGAGTTATACCTAAAAATGTTATACCAGCACATGATGGTTTAACGTTAGAGCTATAGTATTTCTTCAATTTTACTTATAATTTTATTTGATGTAGGTTTTGTAAAAGAAGCATATGTTTCTTCTACATTTCCCTGCTTATTGATTAATATTTTATGAAAATTCCACTTAGGAATTGCAGATTTGCCAAAATCATTTTCTGCCCATTTAAAAATCTCATGAGCATCACTTCCTTTTACCTCTGTAATAGTTGTTAATAGAAAATTTATGTCAAAATTAACTTCACAAAATACTTTCACCTCACTGTTAGTTTTTTTTTCTTGATTGAAAGAGTCTGAGGGTACTCCAAGAACGATAAGACCCTTAGATTTATATTTATTCCATAATTCTTGCAGATCTTCGTATTGTTTTGTGAAACCACAATAGCTGGCAGTGTTAACTATGAGTATAACTTTATCTCGATAATCTTTTAATTTAATGATTTCTCCATTAATACTCTCTATTTCTAGATCATAAAAACTTTTTTGATTATTGCTCATTGCTAAACTCTTGAAAAAAAACATAATTATAGTAGTACTTATTATTATTAATCTCTTCATAAACTACTTATTTATTTGGTGTAAGTAGTATTAAGAAGTAACCAAATAAAGTGGATAATAATGACCCAGTTAAAACTCCAATTTTAACTCCATCCATGTATTGCATATTTTCAACAAATGCCAAATTTCCAACAAATAAGCTCATTGTAAACCCAATGCCTGTTAAAACACCAACGCCGTAAAAATTAAACCAATTAGAGTTATTGGGCATCTGTGCTATTTTCATTTTAATTGAAACATAAGAAAACACAAATACACCCAATTGTTTTCCAACAAAAAGTCCTAATAAAATTCCTAATGGAACCTTATTAAGTAAAGATGCAAAAGATAATCCTTCTAATGAAACACCTGCATTTGCAAAAGCAAATAATGGCATTATTCCAAATGCAACATAAGGGCTGATAGCATGTTCAATTTTTATTAGCAGTGAAAAATCTTTGTCTTTCTTTCTGTGAGGTATAGTCATTGCTAGTAAAACTCCGGCAATCGTTGCATGAATTCCAGAATTATGAGTGAAGTCCCAAAGAAATATTCCTACAATTAAATAAGGCAAAAATTTCTTTATATTAAATTTATTGATTACAAGAAGAACAATAAAGGCCAAAAGCATTAAGCTTAAATATTTAATACTCAGATCACCTGAGTAAAATAATGCAATAATTACTATTGCTCCTAAATCATCTATAATAGCTAAAGCAGTTAAAAAAACTTTTAATGATAATGGAACTCTTTTTCCTAATAACGATAGTACACCTAAAGAAAATGCAATATCAGTTGCAGATGGAATGGCCCAACCATTCATTGTTTCACTATCTCCAAAATTAATAAAAATATAAAATAATGCAGGTACTAACATTCCACCAACTGCCGCAATAATTGGAAGAAGTGCTTGTTTTATATTTGAAAGTTCACCTTGTAAAAATTCTCTTTTAATTTCTAATGTTACAAAGAAAAAGAAAATTGCCATTAAAGCGTCATTTATCCAATGTAATACAGATAATTTTAAACCAAAATTATTTATTCCCAAAAATAAATATTTATTCAATGTAGAAAAATATATTTCTGATAAATTAGAATTACTTACAATTAAAGCTATTATGGCTGCAAATAGTAAAACAAGACCACTAGCAGCTTCTAATTTGAAAAACCACCTAAATGGTTTTGTAATTATCTGAATCATTTTTACCTGACTAAATCTTTAATAAATAATTTCAAGTCATTTATTACTAGATACAGACTATCTGACATATTTATTATGCCTGGAAATATAACAGATATCTGATTTTTAAACGTGTCTATAAGTAATATAAATGCAATAGTTGAAATAATTGTTAGAAATATTTTCTTGATAATATTGTTTTCTTTTGAGACTGAATTTTTATCAATAGATATTAATTCTTTTGATGCACTCTCTTTTGTTGGAGATCTTTTTGAAATTTTTTTTCTTATTTTTTTTGTTTGTTTTACAGTTTCTTTAACTGGTTCTATATTTATCTCTGATTTATTTTCTTCAATTTGACTTATTTTTGTAGTTTCATCCTCTGATTTTACATTTTCTTCCTTTTTAAAAAACCATGTATGTTCGCAATTGCCGCACTTTAAAAGTCTACCTTCATCAGGAATTAACTTTTCATTAATATTGAACTTCTTTGTGCAAGCTGGACATTCAATGATCATAGATACTTATATATAGCAAATTTTATAAAATTTCCTTTTAAATAGTGATTAATATACTTTGATATTTTTTTTATCTACTGTATTAGTACTGCATTCGGGGTGTAGCGCAGCCTGGTAGCGCACTTGGTTTGGGACCAAGGGGCCGTAGGTTCGAATCCTACCACCCCGACCATTTTATGAAAAAAGCTAAAATTTATAAACCATCTAAAACTGCTATGCAGTCAGGATTAAAGAAATTTGATAAATGGATTATTGAATACATCACTGATGATCCAGGCACCAATCCTTTGATGGGTTGGGAAAGTTCTACAGATACTTATGGTGAATTAAAATTAGAATTTTCTAATAAAGAATTGGCAATTGAATATGCGAAAAAAAACAATATTGATTTTGAAGTAATAGAACCTAATAAAAGAAAAATTACTTTAAAGTCCTATGCTGATAATTTTACAAAATAATGTTTAAATTTTTTACAGAAAAGAAATGGTATGGTTGGAGTATATTTGGATCAATCTTCATATTAGTTTCAACCTGGTATCAAGTACAATTAGATGTAAAAATTAATGAATGGTTTGGTGAATTTTACGATACTCTTCAAAAAGCTTTAACAGAACCTGGTTCAGTCACAGAAACTGAATTTATTGGATATTTGTTTACATTTGCAAAAGTTGCAGGACTTTGGATTATAATTGCGATTGTAACCGGATTTTTTGTATCTCATTGGGTCTTTAGGTGGAGAACTTCAATGGCTGAATATTATCACTCTCAGTGGCTAAAAGCTCGTTTAACAGAGGGAGCTTCACAGAGAGTTCAAGAAGACACTTTAAAATTTGCAAGAATAATGGAAGGTCTTGGCGTTGGACTTTTAGATAGTATAATGACACTCGTTGCCTTTTTACCAATATTATGGGGATTATCTAAACAGGTCGATGTTCTTCCATGGATTGGTGAAGTTGATCATGCTTTAGTTTGGGTTGCAATAATATCTGCACTTGGTGGAACAGTTGTATTAGCTGCTGTTGGTATAAAATTGCCGGGTATTGAATATGATATTCAAAAAGAGGAGGCTGGTTATAGAAAAGAATTAGTTCATGGAGAAGATGATCCTATAAGAGCTGCTCCACCAACTATAGGTCAATTATATGATAGAGTAAGAGGTATTCACTATAAATCATATTTTCACTATTTATATTTTAATGCAGTAAAATGGAGTTATTTCCAAGGCATGGTGATAGTTCCATATTTGGCTTTAGCACCAACTATTGTGTCAGGTGCAATTACGTTAGGTTTCGTTCAACAAATAACCAGAGCCTTTGGTAGGGTTGAAAATTCATTACAATATTTAGTTAGAAGCTGGTCTACAATAGTAGAATTGATTTCAGTTTGGAAAAGATTAAGTGAATTTGAAGCTAGATTGAAATATAATTCAGAAGAATCTACTTTTGAAAATATTTAATGTCTTTAAATAAAGATCTGATTAATAAACTTGTAAAAGTTACTTCTAGAGCTGCAATAAATTGTTATCGATTTCTTGGTAAAGAAAATAAAAAAATAGCTGACAAAGCGGCAACGGATTCAATGAGAAATGATTTGAATAATTTAGAAATTAATGGAGAAGTAGTGATAGGTGAGGGTGAACTGGATGAAGCACCAATGTTATATATAGGCGAAAAACTGGGAAAAGGTAATGGACCAAACATAGATATAGCGGTTGATCCTCTTGAAGGAACAAATTTTGTTGCAAAAAATATTCCAGGGGCCATATCAGTATTAGCAATTTCAGAAAAAGGAAATTTATTTAATGCTCCAGAAACCTATATGAATAAAATTGCAGTAGGTAAAGATGTTCCATTTGATGCAACAGACTTAGATTATCCTATAAAAAAAAATATTTCTAATATTGCAGAAGCCAAAAACAAAAAAATTAATGAATTAACAGTATGTATGCTTGATAGACCAAGACATAAAGAGATTATAGAAGAATTAAAATCTTTAAAAGTAAATTTAAAATTAATTTCAGATGGTGATATTTGCGGCGCTCTCTTGGTTACTAATAATAAGTATAATATAGACTTATTTTTAGGTATTGGAGGGGGTCCCGAAGGAGTAATCTCCGCTGCAGCTTTGGATGCTTATGGTTGTAAATTTCAGGGAAGATTTTTATTTGAAACTGATCGAGATAAAGCAAGAGCTAAAAAAATGGGCATATCTGACTTAAATAAAAAATATGAATTAAATGAAATAGTTAAAGGCGATAGTATTTTTTGTGCGACAGGTATTACCAGTACTGAAATGGTGGCTGCTATAAAAAAAGAAAATACAAAATTTATTACTGAAACTCTTGTCACACACAAAGAATCTTCCATAGAAATTATAAAAAGTGAGGAAGCTATAGCTTGATTATTTTTAATAATTGCAATAGAAACTCCATCATTGGTCCCTTCGTCTATCGGTTAGGACACATGGTTTTCATCCATGAAAGAGGGGTTCGATTCCCCTAGGGACCGCCATAATGAAATACTTTGTTTATTTAATCATATCCAAAAATAAACAAAAATATCTTAGCTACGTCGGGTATACTAATAATTTAAAGAAAAGATTGGCAAAACATAATGCTTCTAAAGGAGCAAAATTTACTAGAGGTAGAAAATGGATATTAGCCTATAGTATGAGTTATGATTCAAAATCTAAGGCCATGAGTGAGGAATACAAACTTAAAAAAAACTATAAACTTAGAAATAAAATAAAATCTAATTATTTATAAATGAAAATCTCAATTCTACTGCCTTATAAAGAAAATTTTACCCCAAGTTATGCAGGCGCAGTCTCCCTTTTTTTAAATGATACAATCAAACTAAGTAAATATAAAAAAAATATTCAAGTGTATGGAAATACCTCTTTTAAGAAAAAATTATTACCTAATTATACTAATTTAAATTTTTCAAAAATATTCTTCAGAAGCAGTAGTAAAGCATATGTAAAAAAATTTCTGGATATTGAAAAAATAAAAAAATCAAATTTAATAGAAATACATAATAGACCAGATTATATAAATTCTATTTATGAGATAAATAATAATATTGTTCTATATTTTCATAATAATCCACTAGAAATTAAATCATCGAAAACGGTGAAGGAAAGAATTGATATATTTGAAAAAACAAAAAAAATAATATTTAACAGTAATTGGACTTTAAATAAATTTATGAAAGGTTTAAATAAAAAATACAATACGGATAAACTTGAAGTTATTAATCAATCAACTAGTAAAAAAATAATTAATTTTAAAAATAAAAAAAAAATAATTTTATTCGTTGGGAGATTAAATGCCTCCAAAGGTTATGACTTGTTTGGAAAGGCTATTATAAATGTATTAAATAATAATCCATATTGGAAAGCTGTTGTTATTGGTGATGAACCTAGAGAAAACCATATTTTTGAGCACAAAAATTTAAAAATTTTGGGTTTTCAAAAATATAATGCTGTCACAAAATGGTTTGTAAAGTCAGATATTTCAGTTGTTTGCTCTCGATGGGACGAACCTTTTGGTAGAACTGCTTTAGAAGCATCAAGTGCAGGATGTGCTGTAATTATCACAGATAAAGGTGGGCTTAATGAGGCATCTCCAAAAGCTATGAAAATAAAGTCTTTAACAGCTAAAAATATTGAAAATTCAATCGAAAAACTTATTAAAAATGAGTCTTTAAAGAAATCATTACAAAAAACGATTTATAAACATTTTTACTTAACGAATAATTATATTTCAAAAAAAATTGATAGATACAGAGAACAGCTTATTTAAGATTATTATATTTTAATTTTATTTAATGCATTATTTTTAAATATATTTGCCTCTCTAATATATCTTCTAACCATCTGAGTTGTTTTATGACCTGTCATAGCCATTATACTTCGCTCATCAGCACCAGAATCAGCAGCTACTGTTGCAAAACCCGACCTTAAACTATGACCTGCAAAATTTTTGTTTTCGATACCTGCTAAATTTAAATAGTCTTTCATTAACAAAACTACAGATTGGTCAGTTAATCTTTTGTCTGTTAATGATAAACCTTTAGAAAATCTTCTAAAAATAGGTCCAGACTTAATTTTAGAAATTTCTAACCATTTTTTTAGATTTGTAACAGGACAGTAAATTTTATTATCGAAGTAAGGTAGTCCTTTAGTCATTCCCTCACCGAATTGGTCAGTTTTTGATCTTTTAATAACGATTTTTAGGCCCTCAGGAACAAATTCTAAATCCTCATGATCAATTGAAATGAGCTCGGCTCTTCTAAAGCCTCCTCCAAAGCCAATTAAGATTATTGATTTATCTCTAAGTTTTTTTATTTCAAGAGTTTTTTGTTCATTTATTACATTAATAATTGATTTTAAATGATTGATTAATATAGGTTTTTTACCTTTCTGAATACTTCCTTTGACCCTTCTTATTCCCATTAAATTTTCAACGATAATTGGATGCTTTGTGTCTAGATAATGCCCTTTAAGTTTATGAACCATGCTTATTGATACCAATCTACGTCTTAAAGTGCTTATTTTTGAGTTTTTAGATAGATGGGTTAGGTATAAGGAAACTATTTTTGGCTCTGTTGGTAATGAATTTAATCTATGCTTAGCACAAAAAGCTCCGAAATCTTTAAAGTCAGATTTATAAGCTCTTAACGTATTATTAGCCTTTGAACTTTTAAGGTTATTTAAAGTTGCCTCATGAAGCGATTTTAGGTCTGTTGTCAGTTCATTCATATAATTACTATTGATAACAATTAATTATCGTTAGTAATATATCAAGTGATTTTAAATGTCAAATGAAATAAAATAAATACTTAATGACTTTAGATGGAGAAATTCCTACAAGCTATTTTTTAATAATATCTATAGGTTTAACTATACTGAGTTATTTGGTTTACAAAAAAAATGGGAAATCTTTAGAAGTATATTTCTTATCTGTTTTAACAATAATTTTCTATTTATCCTATTTTATTCTTATATTTGTTGGACCTAGATAGTTTATTAACGCTATCCACAGCTGTTAAAAACCCATAATTATCAACTATAAAGTGATACTAATATAATTTGCACTGTGATAATCTAGTAAATGAATTAAGAGGCAACTCTTAACTGACCATCTGGGGAAAAATCGAGAGATTCAAGCCCAGAGGGCAGAAAACCACGCAGAGTAGCGCTAAAATTGCGAGGTGGAAGGCATGGCGGTAGCGCATACAACGACGTGCCAAAAAACTACTGATCTTTGTACCTGAAAAGGTGCAGAGATACAGGGTTTTTTTTTGTATGATCCTTAAAGGTACAAAATTTCAAATTAAAGTTTGGAAATATTTAAAGACAATTAAAAAAGGTAGTGTTTTAACCTATTCTGACGTTGCAAAGGGTATTAAAAAGCCTAAAGCTGCTAGAGCTGTAGCTAATGCTATTGGAAAAAACCCATATGCTCCTAAAATACCTTGTCATAGAGTAATCAGGTCTGATGGATCTCTAGGAGGATATTCTGGAAAAGGTGGTATAAAAACCAAGAAAAAACTGCTCAAATCCGAAGGAATTTTGCTCTAAAAGCTAGCAATATCAACGTTTTTTTTAAATTTAACAACATTTAGTATTACAATTTTAAATTCCCCTATTGGTTGCAGCTTATAAATTGATATCTTTAAATTAGCCCTATATTTGGGGCATTAAACGCTATATTCATAAATTGCATTACTTAGGAAATTATTAAGAAAAATATTTTTTTTTTTATATTTATATCAATTAGTATTAAGAATTTTCCATATCGAATTAAAACTAATTTTTATTATCAATAGATTTATTTTAAAATTTCCTCAAAATTGTTGAATTTATTGAATTATTGTCCCCTATCTCATGATCCAATTTTATCGTCTATTTTTTCAATTCAAATAGCTTCATATTTATTGATTATTTTTAATTAGCAGCTTTTATTTAATTGAAAATTTAACAATTTTAGTTCATTCTTTTTTATTTTATATAAACATACTTTTTGTTCTGATATTTAATAAAATATAGTAATTACAATAGTTTACATATGTTAATTAAAGTATTATATTAATATATAGTACATATATATTTACTTATATTTATGATAATATTCCCTTTTAAAAACATATAATCCTGACGAAACAATTATGAAAAGTCCAATAAAAGTATATTTATCAGGAAAATCCGAAAACACATAATACCCTAAAATAAGGTTAGTAATTATCTCGAAATAACCAAATGGTGCTAATTTTGAAGCATCAGCATAACGAAGAGATAAAATGATTAATATATGGCCTAAACAGGCAAATATACCCATTAGAGCCATCCAAGACCATTGAATTGGAGTTGGATTAATCCAAACAATAGGAACAAAAAAAGATGCGATAATGGCCCCTACTATGCCCGTAATCAGCAATGTGAGTAAAGGACTATCTGTTGAATGTAATTTTCGAGTTATTATCAGATAAAAGCCGTAAAAACAGCCTGTTCCAACAGCTGCTATACTAGCTAGATTAATCTCTATAATTCCAGGTCTTATGACAACTAAAATACCAAAAAAACCGACCAATACAGCAGTCCACCGTCTATATCCAACTTTTTCGTTAAGTAAAAATGGAGAAAGAGCAGTTGTGACCAATGGAGCAACGAAAGCCAAGGTTAATGCTTTCGCCATTGAGATTACAGAAATGGAGTAAAAAAAACATATATTTGCAAAAAATAAAGACAAACCTCTAATTATTTGTAATTTGATATTTTGAGAAAACTTCAATTGTTCCCTAAAAAATAAAAACATAAAAAAAGTTGTGAATACAACTGTAAAAAAATATCTAGCCCACGTTATTTGAAAAAAAGATAAATCCGAAGATAAGTATTTTGCAATTGCATCCATAAAGGGCAAAACCATCCATGCGGATAAATTTAAAAATATTGCTTTCATTTAAGCGAAATATTTAAGGGCGATAAATACTGTAATTGGAACTGTAACTAATGACATTAAAGTAGAAACAACAATTGTGCTGGAAATATTATCTACATTTTTTTTTGGTGAATACATTGAAGCAACCAAATAACATAATATTGCACTAGGCATAGAAGATTGAATTAGTAAAACTCCAGCTGCAAAACCAGATAAATTAAAAAATTTTATAATAAAAAAACCTACAATTGGACCAAGGATTACTCTACCAATTGATGTTATAATTGAATCTCTTAAAGAAAATACTTTCATTTGGGTTAAAGCAATACCTAAAGACATTAAAATCATTACAATCATTGCATAAGATAAAAGCATTGTTGTATTAATCACAAAAACTGGCATTTCTTTGCCGTAGTATAAAAAGATAACGGTCAAAATAATTGTATAGAAGGAAGGACTTTTTGCAATTATTGAGAAATCAAATTTTCGTTTTGCAAGAAATATATTAGCAGTAAAATGTAAGAGTATTACCAAAGATGATATAGCTGCAGCTACGCCCATTCCCAATTTCCCATAAGCAAAAAGACATATTGGTATACCCATATTACCTGTATTAGGTAAAAAAAAAGTAGGTAATTCTCTAATATAATCTTTTTTCATAAGAATTAAAAAAACAAGACCAATTAAAGCAAATGATGAGAGTAATATTAATGCGTAAATAAAATATTCTGCAAATATATTAAAAGTAACACCTGTAGATGTAAGAGAGAAAATTACTAAAGCTGGAGTTCCAAAATTTCCAGCATAAGATGTTATAAAGGAAGTATCAAAATTTGGATTTTTTTTTCCTAATAAAAAACCAATTCCAACAATAAAAAATACAGGGAATAGAACTTCAAAGAGCTTTAAATAAAGTTCCATTAAAAAAGTCTTAATAATACTGGGTTTTTAATAATATTTAAATTTGATTTAAAAGATTTAATACATTTCTGGTAATCCTTTTCATAAGATTTGTGAGTTATAATTACAATAGATGCAGTTTTGTTTTTATTATTTGGTATTTGTATTAATCGTTGTACAGAAATTTTATGTTTAGCAAATTTATTAGTGATTTCAGATAGAACACCAGGTTTATCTTTAACTTCAAGTCTAATATATAAAGCATTAGAATAATTATCTGTATTATATATTAAAGGAGATTTTCTTTTATTTTCAGAAATCCCAAAAGGGTATTTGATATTTCCACGTAAAATTGACAAAAGATCAGACATTAAAGCAGACGATGTTGGACCAGGTCCAGCCCCTTCTCCTTGTAAAACACTCTCCCCTACTGGATTACCTTCAATTATAACGGCATTCATAACACCATTAACATTTGCGATGTAAGTATTTTTTTTAATTAAACATGGATGAACTCTTTCAAATAATTTATTATTAACAATTTCTGTTATACCCAATAATTTAATTTTATAATTTAATTGATTTGCAATTTCTAAATCCTTATATTCTATATTTTCAATACCCTCCATTAAACATTTTGAATTTGAAACTTTATTATTAAAAGCTAAAGCAGAAAGAATTTTAACTTTGGCTAAAGCATCGTAACCATTTAAATCTAATTTTGGATTACCAGGTTCAGCATAACCTAATAGTTGAGCTTTTTTTAATACATTTGAAAAGCCTGACTTAGTTTCTTCCATTTCAGATAATATATAATTACAAGTACCATTTAATATTCCATATACTTTACTTATCTTATTAGTTGCTAACCCTTCTTTAATAGTTCTTAATACTGGGATTCCACCTCCTACTGACGCTTCAAATTCTAAGTTAACTTTATTTTTTTCAGCAAGTTTAGAAAGGTTATTACCGTGTTTAGAAATTAATGCCTTATTAGGAGTTACAACATGAATTTTATTCTTAAGTGCAAATTCTACAATTTTTTTAGATATACCATCAGATTGACCAATAGCCTCAATTAAAATATCAATTTTATTATTTTTAAAAATTTTAAAGGGATCTTTATAAAATATTTTCTTATTAATTCTAAATTTTCTTTTTTTATTAATATTTTTAGCTGAAATTGCAGAAACAGAGATAATTTTTCCAGTTTTTTTTAGAATATCTCTTTTTTTTGTATTTAATTCATTATAGAGATAATTACCAATCTGCCCTAATCCAACAATTGCTATATTAAGCTTTTTAGTCATATCAATCATCTAAACTTGGAAAACTACTATTTTTTCCATAATTAATAATTTTATTTTTAAAATCCTCGAAAGAAATATTTTTATCAATATCTAAATTTGGTTTTTCAACCATATCATCATTTTTTTTCTTTAAAAAAGAACCAAAGTTTTGGTTAGAACAATTATTTATAAATAAAAAAATTAATAAAATTATCAGTATTTTCATCAATTTAATCCTTCGTCAGACTTATATCCAAATAAAATATTCATATTTTGAACAGCCTGTCCACTACCACCCTTAATCAAATTATCTATTGCTGACAATATAATAATTTTATTCTTATATTTACTTTCACACACAGAAATATAACAGTTATTTGTGTTTATTACTTCATTAGTTCCTAAAAAAGTATTTGGTTTCAAAATTTTAATGAATTTATGATTTTTATAATATTTTTTTAGAAAAGAATAAATTTTATTAAGAGAATCATTTGTTTTTAGATCTAAATACATAGTAGTTAATATTCCTCTAAACATTGGTGAAAGATGAGGTGTAAATTGAAATTTTACCTTTTTGCCAGTTTTTATTTTTAGTTCCTGATCAATTTCTGAATTGTGTCTGTGAAACGCTAAACCATAAGCACTCAATGTCTCATTTAAAAATTTGTTGTTATATTTTTTATGAATATTTCTGCCTGCACCTGAATAACCAGATTTAGAATCTATTATAATATTGTTTGATTTAACAATATTTTTATTAATTAGTGGCACCAAGGGTAATAAAATTGATGTTGGATAACAGCCTGGACAAGAAATTATTTTATATTTCTTAATACTTTTATTATTTAACTCAGGTAAAGAATAAATACTTTTTTTGATTAATTTAGGAGCATTGTGTTTGATTTTATACCATTTAAAGTAATCACTAGTTGATTTAAGTCTAAAATCTGCTGCTAAATCTATTAAAATATTTTTATTATTTAAATTTTTTGAAATTTTTTGAGCCTCTCCATTGGGTAATGCAGTAAATACAACATCAACACTTTTTAATAACTCTTTATTAAATTTAACAATATTTGGTAGTTTATATTTATTAAAGTATTTATCATAAGAGCTAATTTTCTTACCTACAGAGGTATCACCACAAAGATATTTAATTTTAACTCTCTTATGTTTAGTTAATAATTTAACCAATTGAATACCTATGTATCCTGTGGCTCCAGCAACTAATGCATTTATCTTAGACATATTGTAATATAACAGTTGTTTATTAAAATGATATTATCTTTTAGAAAACTGATAACTTCTTCTTGCTTTTGCTCGACCAGGTTTTTTTCTCTCGACTGATCTTGAGTCTCTCGTCGTAAGTTTTTCTTTTCTAAGTGTAGGTTTTAGATTTTCATCAAATTGTAATAGTGCTCTTGATATACCATGTACTAATGCACCAGCTTGACCTGTATGTCCACCACCAACAACTTGGGATCTAACATCGTATTCTGTAGATTGATTGATAATCTCAAAAGGTCTTAGTATTTGCATTTTATGTGTAGCTCTTTTGAAATAATCATCTAGACTTTTTCCATTAACATAAAATTTACCAGTCCCTTTTTTTAACCAAACTTTCGCAATTGAAGTCTTTCTTCTTCCTGTTGCATATTTAGAATCTTTAAAATCTAATTTTATTTTTGAGGATATAGATTGATTTGTTTCCATTTTAATTTCTAACTATATTTTTTGAATTGAGTTTTCCAATCTCTATTACTACAGGGTTTTGTGCTGAGTGAGGATGATCTGATCCTGAATAAACCTTAAGTTTAGTTAATTGTTTTTTAGCTAAAGGACCGCCAGGTAACATTCTTTTTACTGCCATTTTTAAAACTTCGCCTGGTTTTGAAGATTGTAATATTTCAGGAGTTGTTTCTTTTATTCCACCAGGGTGACCTGTGTGTCTATAATATTTTTTGTTTGAAAACTTATTCCCTGTAAATTTTAATTGATCTACGTTTTTAACAACAACAAAATCTCCACTATCCATATGAGGAGTAAATGTTGCTTTATTTTTTCCTCTAAGAATTTTTGATACAACAGTTGCTAGTCTTCCTACCACAGCTCCAGTTGCGTCAATTTCAAACCATTTACTGTTTAGGTCATCTTTTTTAAGAAATTTAGTCATAATTGCGGGATTAATACTTATAAATCGATATATTGTCAAACGATATACAGTTAGAACTTAAGTCATTTTTGATAGTTTTAACTAATAAATAAGCTATAAATAAGCGATAATATTTGTTTATAATAAAACCTTAAAAATTTTAACAGGAGCAACAAAATGTCAGATAAAAAAAAAGGAATGGATCCACAAACATATAAATTTGATACCCTTAGTTTACATGCGGGTTATCAACCTCACAAAAATGCTGGTTCAAGACAGGTGCCAATATACCAAACAACTTCATATCTATTTGATGATGTAGATCATGCGGCAGCATTATTTAATTTAGAAAGAGGTGGACATATTTATAGTAGGATATCAAATCCAACAGTTGCCGTTTTAGAAGAAAGAGTTGCTTCATTAGAAGGTGGAACGGCAGCACTTGCTACTTCGTCTGGCATGAGTGCAATATTTCTTGCAGTAATGACACTTTGCGAAGCAGGAGATCATTTGGTTGTATCATCCCAACTTTATGGTGGAACTGTAAATCTATTTAGACTAACACTTCCAAAATTTGGTATTAAAACAACTTTTGTAAAACCAAGAGATACAGAGGGATTTAAAAAAGCAATTCAAAAAAATACAAAAGGTATTTTTGGGGAACTTGTAGGTAATCCAGGTAATGAAATAATGAATATGCCTGAGATTGCTAAAATAGCTCACGACGCTGGTATTCCTTTAATGGTAGACGCAACTTATCAAACACCTTATTTATGTAAACCTATAGAGCACGGTGCTGACATTGTAGTTCATTCACTTACTAAATGGATGGCAGGTCATGGATCTTCAATGGCTGGTATAATTGTTGAAGGTGGTAAGTTTGACTGGATGCAAAATGATAAATTCCCAACAATGACTCAGCCTTATGAAGGTTATCATGGATTATCTTTTGCTGAAGAATTTGGACCAACAGCTTTTACAATGAAAGCAAGAGCAGAAGGTATGAGAGATTTTGGTCCTTGTCTAAGCCCTCAAAATGCATGGAATGTATTACAAGGTATAGAGACTCTTTCTGTCAGAATGAAAAAACATTGCGAGAATGCTGAAAAAATGGTCGAGTATTTATTAGGTCACGAAAGTGTTGCTTGGGTTTCACATCCGAGTGTTCCAGATCATCCTGATCATGATTTAGCAAGCAAATTATTACCAAATGGCAAAGGATCAATGATAGCATTTGGAATTAAAGGAGGAAAAGCTGCAGGTGAAGCATTTATTAATAACGTTAAACTTGCTTCTCATTTAGCAAATGTTGGAGATACACGAACATTGGTAATTCATCCAGCATCAGCAACACATTCTCAAATGGATGAAGCTACTTTAAAATTTGCTGGTTTATCTCATGATATGATCAGATTATCGGTCGGTATTGAAGATATAGATGATATTAAAAATGACTTTGAAAATGGATTTAGAGCTGCTAGGAAACCTAGACTCGTATCCAATCAATGAAGTTTCAGGTAAATAATAATGAGGTTTATGCTTCTACAGGAGGTAGACCTTTCGATAAGAATAAGCCATTAATAATATTTGTTCATGGTAGTGGATTAACTCATATGACATGGGTTTTGCAAACAAGATATTTTGCATTCCATGGATATAGTGTTTTAGCATTAGATATGCCAGGTCATGGATTATCAGGGGGCGAAAGTTTAAAATCAATTGAAGAAATGGCTGATTGGGTAAGCGATGTTATTGATGCAGTTGGATATAAAGAAGCTTCGTTAGTTGGTCATTCACAAGGATGTTTGGTTACAGTTGAGTGCACATCAAGGAATCCTGATAAAATAAAAACTTTAAGTTTAATGGGTGGAGCTGGAGCGATTCCTATGAACCCTGAATTATTATCTTTAGCAGAAAACAACGATCCTAAGGCTGTAGAATTAATGATGGACTGGGCTCACGGTCCAGCAGGTCACTTTGGTGGTCATCCTGTGCCAGGTTTGTATCATATTAATACCGGTTCAATGTTAGCCAAAACCAGAACAATAAAGAATACCCTCGGTGTAGATTTCAGAGCATGTGATAACTATAAAAATGGTTTTGAGGCTGCTAAACAAATTAAGATACCTACCCTTTCTATACTTGCTACTGACGATAAGATGTGTCCAGTAAAAGAAGGAAAAAAATTAGCTAATTTAATTGACGGGAGCCAAATTGATATTATTGATAACTGTGGACATATGATGTTGTTAGAGGAAGCAGATCGAGTATTAAATGTTTTGAAAAAATTCATAACAACAAATTATCCAGCAAATTAGTAATTTCAAATTCGTATTTATGAAAAAAAATTTTAGATTTTTTGATAATAGACAAAAATATTTACTTTTTGTCACAACAACTAACGAAAAAAATAAGATTGCTGATGCGTTAAAACCTATTGTTCAAAAATTAAAACCAAAATTTCCAGCATTAAAAATATTTGATGCAGGTATGGGTGATGGATCATTATTGATGAGTATAATGAGGCAATGTCATCAAAAAATGCCTCAAATTCCTCTACTTGTAAGCACAAAGGAAATAAGTATGGAAGATGTTAGATTAGGGCTGGAA
Source organism: uncultured Pelagibacteraceae bacterium (assembly GCA_902603045.1). Lineage (GTDB taxonomy): Bacteria > Pseudomonadota > Alphaproteobacteria > Pelagibacterales > Pelagibacteraceae > Pelagibacter. Next base: position 22,960 of record CACKTH010000001.1, read on the forward strand.
AAACTTCCGGATCGATTTGTCGAACATAAAAATACAGTATTTGTTATTTCAAATTTAAATTATGTTGAGTCAACCGCGCTCAAATCAAATGACAAAAAAAAACAAAAAAAAATGAATTGGAAGATAGTTAAGCTAAAAGGTAATTCTTCATTAGATTTTTCAAATCAATTGAGAATACTTAATCAAGAATTTTTGAGTAAAAAATGGCAAATAGAGAGAAACCCAAAAAATGGAAATCCAACTTACAGAGAACCATCAGTAATTGTTATTTATAGAAAAGACCAGGAATTTTCGTTGAAAAATGTTATTCCAAAAAAAAATAATGGGAAAAATAGTTACGACTTAATCATTGCATCTCAACCTTATAGATCAAGAATATCTGCAGAGAAAAAAGTAAAGTATGTTATTGACCCAATGATCAAATCATTAGATAAGAAAGGTAAGTTAGTGGTGGTTCATGCATGCGGAAATGATCCAGGAAATAAAATTATTAAGAAAATCTGGCCAAAAGAAAAACCATTCCCTTCACTATACAGATCAATAATAAAATATATAAAAAGTAATACTGACAAGGAAATCTTAAAAAAATTAAAATTTAATAAAAAAAAAAATATTAAATACGTTTTGAGAGCACTACCGAATGAAATTAGTGGAGGTATTGCAACTTCATTAATATTTTCAGCATGGAATGCAGCTGTATACGTTAACCAAATATCAGATGAACAAATATTGAACGCGGAACGAAAAAAATATTACCAAAAAGTTGTAAAAGATATAGTCAATAAAAATAAAGGTTTATATTTTAATAATGAACTATTTGTAATTGAAAAAAAATAATCAACTGAACCTATTCTTGTATAAAAAAAACAATGATGATGTAATTAATAATATTGAACTAAACTGATGTAAGGAAGCTGTTAAAATACTAGCACCAGATAGAACGGTAAGAATTCCCAATATAATTTGTAATAAAATAATTAATCCTAAAATAATTACTGGTTTATACAAATAATAAAATTTATCACGGTAAGTTATATATGAAATAACTAAATATATAATAAATATTAAATAGGCCAAATTTCGATGCAAATATTGAACTAACGACGGATCACTAAAAGCAGATAATTTAAATAAAGCTATAAATTTATTATCATCTGGAAAATAAGAATTACCCATCAATGGCCAGGTGTTATATATCTTTCCTGCATCCATACCAGAAACAAATGCGCCAATAATAATTTGTAAGAAAATTAATAATAAAAAAAATTCAGGTATATAATTATTAATTTTTTTATCTTTGTTATTAAAATTTACTAAACTTAAATAATTCCAAAAAATTAATGATAAAATTATAAATGCAAATAAAAGGTGTATAGACAATCTGAAGTGACTCACATCTATATTATTTACAAGTCCACTCTGCACCATATACCATCCTAAAAAACCCTGAAAACATATTAAAAAAAATATCAGGTAAAAATTATAAAGTTTTTTAATACTTAATTTAATTGTGAAAAAAATTAAAGGTACAAGAAAAGCTAATCCAATTACACGACCAAAAAATCTGTGTGCCCATTCCCACCAAAAAATTACTTTGAATTCATTTAAGGTCATCGAATTATTTTGGAATTTAAATTCAGGTATTTGCTTATATGCCTCAAAATATGCCAACCAGGAATCATTTTTGATTGGTGGAAGAAAACCTTTGAAAAATTCCCATTCAGTGATTGATAGACCAGAGTCTGTAAGTCTTGTTAGGCCTCCAAGAACGATCATTGCTGAGACTAAAAAAAACATAAATAACAACCAATTAGATATGTAAATTTTCAATTTTGTATTAATTTCGGTGTACATAATAGTTTAAATATAATATTTATTTATAATTCCAATTGTTCAAATGTCGCCTGATAAAAAAAAAAAATTAAATATATTAAGAAAAAAATTAGATCTTATTGATAATAAACTTATTAGTCTCATTAAAATAAGAACAAATATAGTCAAAGATGTTCTGAAACTTAAAACTTATAAACATGAAATTGTAGATAAAAAAAGAATATCAATAATTCTTAAAAATATTAAAAAGAAATCAATTAAAAATAAAATTGATCCAAAAATAACAAATCGTATATGGAAAAATATGATTTTATCATATATCGATTTTGAGAGAAGGAATTTTAAAAAAAAGTAATTTATTTACTATGAGGAGGAAGTTTCTTTTCAACAAAAACTTCGTGTTTTCTAGTTGCTGGATTATATTTTTTAGCTTTTAATTTAATCTTTGCCTTCTCGCCTCCAGCAGGTTTTTTAACATAATAAAAAAAAGGACTATCTGGTTTCTCTTCTGGAACTAATCTTACCTTAACATGAGTTTTTTTAGCCATTTGTTTTAATTTTTTTAATTAACCTTGATATATTATTTAACTTAGTTTTTATAATTTTTGCTTTTATAGATTTATTATCATGTACGTCAAGTTGAGAATTAGCATTATTTAGATATTTTTTTACACCTTTTATGGTCATGCCTTTGGTTTTAAGAAGAAATTGTATTTTTTTTAAAATCTCAATTGATGTATTGTCATAATATCTTCTTTTTCCTGCAAAAATACGTGGTTTAATTTGCTTAAACTCTTTCTCCCAAAATCTTATTGTATGAGTAGATAATTTGCCAGTTTTTTTATCTATTAGATTAAGAATTTTTGCTACATCACTTATAGTTTTATATGTTTTATTATTTTCATTCATCGGTATTTATAAAAGTTTTTAGATCTTTTGACGCTTTAAATAAAATAACATTTCTTTCATTAATAATTTTTTTCTCTAATGTTTTAGGATTTCTTCCGATTCTACTTCTTTTATATCTTAATATAAAAGTTCCAAATTTAGCAATTTTAACTTTTTTATAAATTATAATTTCATTTAAAAGAATATGAAGAAAATCTTCAAATATAATTTCTGAAATTTTTTTTGAAAAACCTAACTGCATATAAATTGAGTTAATTATTTCTTTTTTTGTTAAGTTAATTCTCATCAAATTATATTTTTTTTAATTTTTTCTATCAATTTTCCTTTTATTATTTTTTCACTAACTTTTAATGAATTGGCAAAACCTATTTCATCAGTTGATCCATGACTCTTTATCACTGGCTTGTCTAAACCTAGTAAAATAGCACCATTATATAATCTTGGATCTAGTTTATTTTTAAATTTTTTTAAGTTTTTAATATTTAATAGTGCTGATAATTTACCTAATAAAGATGAATTCATCGTCTTTTTAAGTTCTGAGGTAATAAAATTTGCTGTACCTTCTGCAGTTTTAAGTGCTACATTTCCAGTGAAACCATCAGTAACAATAACATTAACATCACCATCCATAATTTTATTTCCTTCAATATATCCTTTAAATTCAAATAAAGAATTTTTTTTTTCATTTAGTATTTGATAGGTATTTTTGATTACATTATTTCCTTTTAATTCTTCAGATCCAATATTTAATAAAGCGACCTTTGACATTTCATTTTCAAACAATGATTTATGTAAGGCTGATCCCATTAAACTAAAATCAACTAGATTTTTTTCATTGCATTCAATATTAGCGCCTAAGTCTAAAACTACATTCATACCAATTTTGTTAGGCCATAATGCTGAAAGTGCCGGTTTTTCAATCCTTTCAATCATTTTTAAATTAAGTTTTGCTATTACAAATAATGCTCCAGTATTTCCAGCGGAGACAATTGCGTCTGATGCTTGATTTTTTAAACTTTCTACTGCTAACCACATGCTGCTATTTTTACCTTTTTTTGCTGCAGTCAAAGGACTATCAGTGTCTTTAATATAATTTTCCGTGTGTGTAATATTATAAATTTTACTTTTGATCTTAGACTTTTTTAAAAGTGGCTCAATAATTTTTTGATCACCATAAATATTATAATTAATATTATTAGTATTAGAACTGTGGATTTCAATTCCTTTTATAACTTTATATGGAGAATTTTCACCACCCATTGCATCAATTGCAATATTTATTGGGTTGCTCATAATCAATTTACTCTTTAGGGTCTAATACCTGTCTGCCTTTATAAAAACCAGTTTTAGGATCAATATGATGTGATAATCTGTACTCACCAGATTTTTTGTCTTCAATAATATTTTTAGTATTGTGACTCATATGTGATCTTCTTTTGCCAGCTCTGGATTTAGTTGTTTTTCGTTTTGGTACAGCCATAATATAATTTAAAGGCTTAATATATCTTTTGAAAGATTTTTGAAAGTGTTTTTTGCAAGAAAATTGCTATATTTTTCAAAATATATTAAGTATTTTTCAGGATCTTTGTCTTCATTTATATATTTTGATAAAATTTTCTTTTTTTCTACATCTCTTAGATATTCCCATTTATCAAGTTTATCTATAATAGAAAATAATATATTGATATAATCTTTCATTTTTTTGTTAATTGTTGCATCACCATAACCTATTTCTCTAATTGATAATTCTAGTTGTTTAATACAATAGTCAAAAAATTTTTGTAAATTGTCTTTTGACTCTATATCTTTGAATGTTTTTAATAAAAAACTTAAATGAAAAAAGAATATAATCATTCGATCATAAAAGGTATCTTGATTGTTATTGTTGTATAAATTTTTATTTCTGGTTAGTTTAATTAAATTGTTGTAAATATTTAAATAAATTTTATTCATGAAATATATTTATATAATAATTTTAACTTTAATATATAGTTGTTCTGGAAATAAAGTCTCGAATTATCATGGTGCAAAATCATTAGATCATAAATTTGAGCAGATTTATATAAACGTAACAAATAAAAATGATCTAATAAAAATTATTGGACCGCCTTCTACAATTAGTGATTTTGACCAAAATAAGTGGTTTTATTTTGAAAGACTAAAGACAAATCAATCCTTAATAAAACTTGGTACACAAAAAATAAAAAAAAATAACGTTTTGATAGTGGAATTAAATAATAATGGTATTTTAAAAAACAAAACACTATTGAACCTAGAAAATATGAATGATTTGAAATATTTAAAAAAAACTACAGAAAAAGAATTTGAAAATAAAAATATTATGTACGATGTAATGTCTTCTCTGAGAGAAAAAATAAATGCACCATCTAGAAATAGAAAATCTAAATAAATAAATTCTTTTATCCTGCAATAACAGCAAGTAATAACAATGCTACAATATTAGTGATTTTTATCATCGGATTTACAGCTGGACCAGCTGTGTCTTTGTATGGGTCACCAACTGTATCACCTGTAACTGCTGCCTTATGTGCTTCTGATCCTTTTCCACCAAATTTACCATCCTCAATATATTTTTTAGCGTTATCCCATGCTCCACCACCAGCTGTCATTGATACAGCAACAAAAAGTCCCGTAATAATAACGCCTAAAAGCATTGCACCAACAGATGATAATGCTGCAACTTGACCTCCTATAGGAAGAATAATTAAATATAAAACTATAGGCGAAAGCACAGGCAATAAAGATGGAATCACCATTTCTTTAATAGCTGCCTTTGTAAGTAAATCTACAAGTTTACCATAATCTGGTTTGGCTTTTCTCTTCATAATTCCAGGAATTTTTTTGAATTGTCTTCTTACTTCTATGACAACTGCGCCACCTGCTCTTCCTACTGCCTGCATTCCCATAGAACCAAACAAGTAAGGAAGCATTCCGCCTATTAATAAACCTACTACTACAAATGGATTTGATAAATCAAATGTTACGACAATACCTTCTAATTTAGAACCTGCTTCTTTTGAAAAATGTTTAATATCCTCAGTGTATGCTGCAAACAAAACTAAAGCACCCAATCCAGCTGAACCTATTGCGTATCCTTTCGTAACTGCTTTTGTAGTGTTACCTACAGCATCAAGAGCATCAGTAGTTTTTCTAACATTATTTGGTAAGTTTGACATCTCTGCTATACCACCAGCATTATCTGTAACTGGACCATAAGCATCTAAAGCAACTACCATTCCAGCAAGTGCAAGCATAGTAGTAACAGCGATAGCAATTCCAAATAAACCAGCTATAGCATTAGTTGTTAAAATTCCAGCAACAATTATTAATGCAGGAATTGCAGTTGCTTCCATTGAAATTGCTAAACCTTGTATAACATTAGTTCCATGTCCTGTTGTAGAAGACTCTGCAACACTTTTTACAGGTCTATAATCAGTTCCAGTGTAATATTCTGTTATCCATATTAATAGGCCAGTAATAATTAACCCTATAACACCACAATAATATAAGCTCATTCCATTAAATGAAACATTGTTAGCTGTGTAATTTGTATCTAGTCCAATTACATAGTCTGTTATTGGATACAGAATAATTAAAGATAAAATAGCAGTAGCAACAAATCCTTTGTACAAAGCATTCATTATATTTCTTGATTGTCCAAGTTTTACAAAAAAAGTACCTGCGATTGATGTTAGTATACATGCACCACCTATCGATAAAGGGTAAACCATCATATTTAAATCAGAAACAAAAAATATCGATGAAAGGACCATAGTAGCAACAATGGTTACTGCATATGTTTCAAATAAATCCGCTGCCATACCTGCGCAGTCACCAACGTTATCACCAACATTATCTGCAATAACCGCTGGATTTCTAGGATCATCTTCAGGTATACCCGCTTCTACTTTTCCTACTAAATCTGCACCAACATCAGCTCCTTTTGTAAAGATTCCACCACCTAATCTTGCAAATATAGATATTAGAGAAGCACCAAAACCTAAAGCCACTAATGCATTTACAATCTCTCTTTCATCAACACCGGCTGATAATAAAATATAATAATAAACAGCTATAGCTAATAAAGCTAAACCAGCAACTAGCATTCCTGTAATTGCTCCAGATTTAAACGCTATTGAAAGACCTTGAGATAAACCTTTCCTTGATGCTTCGGCAGTTCGTACATTAGCTTGAACAGAAACTAACATTCCAACATAACCAGCTATACCCGATAATGCTGCTCCAATTAAATATCCAATTCCAACCAATAATGAAAAAGCAAAACTAATTATAACTAAAACAACAACACCAACTATAGCGATTGTTTTGTATTGTCTGTTTAAATAAGCTTTTGCCCCTATTTGAATAGCTGAAGCAATTTCTTGCATCTTTGCATTTCCTGCACTTGCATTCAAAATCGACGATCCAGTAACAAATCCATATACAATGGATAATATCCCAGCAAAAATTGTGTATAATAAAATGGTATCAACAGACATATAATTCCTTAAATAAGTGTTTTAGTTATTTTTTAAAATGCGGACATTACAAAAAAGATTATAAAAGGCAATATTTAACTTACTAAAATATATGAGAATAACCCTGGTATTTGAGGTATTTTATTGGAATTCTCCTATTATCTAATAGGTAATTTTTTGATTTAGTGTTAATTTTTCCAATAATAGAAATTTTTTGATTCATTTTAGAAGATAGAGTTTTTATATATTTTCTCTTTGACTTAGAAGCTGTAAATAAAATTTGATAGTCATCGCCATTAAATAAATATTCAATTTTTTTTAGTTTTTTGTCTTTAATTAATTGTTTTAAATGATTTGATATCGGGATCTTATTTATATCAATTAAATAACCAAGCTTTTGTTTATTTATTAATTTATTCAGATCAATTACTAATCCATCTGAAACATCCATAGAGCAGTTTGCAATTTTAAAAAGATGTAAACTAAACTTTATAGGTAGATTAGGTGAATAATATTTATCAATAAAATATTTCTTTTGATTTGAGTTTAAATTAATTTTCTTTTTTAAAGCTTTTAAACCAATATGACTATCACCAACATTACCAGTTAAATAAATATCATCTCCAATTTTTGCTTTATTTCTGTAAACAATTTTGTTTGAATATCCTAAAGATATAACTGTGAAACTTAGATTTTTTGAGTATGTGGTATCGCCTCCAGATAATTTTATATTAAATCTATTTTGTTCATTGGATAAAGATTTGTTAATTAATGACATATTTTTTTTTGTAAAATGTTTTTTGTTACCTGAGCCGGATAAAAAGAAATAATTTGGTTTTACCCCTTTAGCATAAATATCTGATATAGAAGATCTTATTATTTTTCGTATAACAAGATCTGGTTTATTAAAATTTAAAAAGTGTATACCCTGATTGTAGGTGTCAACGGAAATAACTAATTTTTTACTTTTATCAAAAAAAACATCATCATTTAAATTAAGTGAAGATGGATTATTTTTAGATAATTTTTTTAAATAACTACTTATTAAGAATTCTTCATTCATCAGTTTCGTAATTTCTTTGAAATTTTATCAAGCAAAGCATTCAAATATTTTGTTTGTGATAAATCAATAAAGAAATTAGAGGCATTAAGGTATTCTTTAATAATTATTTTTGAAGATATTTTTGGTTTATACATTAATTCAAAAATTGCACTTTTTATTATTACTTGAAAAACTTTATCTAGGTTTGATATTTTTAAATCATCATTTAAATGATTTGTAATTTCTTCGTGAATTACATCATCTCTTTCAATGGTGCCATTGACTACATCTTTTATAAATTTTTTGAAACGATGTTTTGGAAAATCTAATTCTATTTCATTGTTATAATACTTGCTGTAAAGCTTTTGTATTATAATAACTCTTGGATTATTTTTTTTACTAAAATGAAGTGGCATTCTATAACGATAATATTGTTTTTACTGCGTTTGCTGCCTCTCTACCTTTTTTACCACGTGCTATAGCTTGTTTTTTATTTAAACAAGTAATTATTCCATTACCAACTGGTTTTTTTGACACCACAGATATATTCATAATTGCATCAGTCGTTGATTTAGATATAAAATCAAAATGAGGCGTTTGACCTTTAATTACACATCCAAGTGCTACAAAACCATCATATTTTTTTAAATTTTTAGAAATAACTACGGGTATCTCAAATACACCTGGAACAGAGATTACATCAATCTTTGCAAAATTTTTTAGTTCATTCTTAGCACTTTTAAGAAGAGCACTTGAAATATCTTTATAGTAGATTGCATGTATAATTAATACTTTATTTTTCATTTTATAATTTCTTGTTTAATAATCTTGATACCATAACCATCCAACCCAACAACCTTTTTTAGAGTTCTAGTAACTAATATCATTTTCTTTATTTTTAAAGATTTAATTATTTGAGCTCCAATACCATAACTTTTTATTAATTGATCCTTTTCCTTAGTTTTAGACTTTTTATCTTTAAATTCTTTAAGTGTTTGAGTAACAGATTTTAAATTTGGATCTCTTATAAAAATCATAACACAATTGCTATATTTTTTAAAATATTTTAAAGTTTTTTCAAATGAGTTAGGAAGTTTTTGATTAATTAGATAATTTTGAACTACATTAGATGAAATGACTCTTACTCTTGGTGATTTACTTTTATTAACTTTACCCTTAACTAATGCAAAATGCTCAGAACCATCAATTGAGTTCTCAAAAACATAAATTTTAAATTTTTGATTATTTAAATTAATTGTAGATGTTTTTTTTAATTTAATAAGATTCTCTTTTCTCAATCTATATGAAATTAAGTCTTCAATTTTTGCAATATGGAGTTTATGTTTACTTGCAAATTTTAATAAATCCTCACCTTTTGCCATCGAACCATCTTCATTCATAATCTCACATATTACAGCGGCTGGGATTTTGTTGCCAAGTCTAGCTATGTCGACAGATGCCTCTGTATGACCGGCCCTAACTAGCACGCCTCCTTCTCGAGAAATAATTGGAAATACGTGACCAGGAGAAACTATTTCATTTTTAAACACATTTTTTTTTGTAGCAACTTTTATTGTTCGTGATCGGTCTTTAGCTGAAATACCAGTAGTTATACCCTTCTTGGCCTCTATTGAAATGGTAAAGGCTGTTTGATTTCTCGATTGATTAACAGGAGCCATAAATGTTAGCCCAAGTTTATTTGCTTGATTTTTATTTAGTGTTAAACAAATTAAACCTCTGCCGTTTTTGGCCATAAAGTTAATTTTTTTAGAATTAACATCACTGGCATTAAATACTAAATCCCCCTCATTTTCTCGATTTTCATCATCAACGAGAATATACATTCCTCCTTTTTTTGAGATAGAAATAATCTTTTCTATTGGGCTAAATTTATTTTTTATCATTACTAAATTTTTTTACATATTTAGATAAAATATCAATTTCAATATTAACTAAATCATTTTTTTTTATGTTTGCTAAATTTGTAAGTTTTAGTGTATGTGGAATAACCCAAATTTCAAATTTATACTTCTTTATCTTGGCTATGGTTAAAGAAATACCATTTATCAAGATTGATGCTTTCTCAACTAAATATTTATAAAATTTTTTATCAATACTAAATTCGTAAATTATAGATTTGTCTACATTTGTTAAATTTGTAACTTTACTTACTGTATCAACATGACCTTGACAAATATGACCTGAAATATTTTGTCCATACTTTAAAGGTAATTCTAAATTAACATAATCACCAACATTAGATTTCTTAAATTTTGATTTTCTAATAGTTTCATTTGATAAATAAAATTCAGATATACCTTTTTTATATGATATTAATGTTAGGCAAACACCATCACAGGAAATAGATATGCCTAATTGCTTATTAGTTAATTTTAATTTTGACTTGATAAAGACGTTTATTCCTTTAGCTCTTTTAGTAATATTTGTAATTTTACCTTTATTAAAAATTATTCCATTAAACATTTACTGATACCTAAAAAGTTTTTCTTTATCTAAAAAAGTATTAATTTGTGATCTTTTTTTAAATTTTTTAGACAATAAATCAATAAAAGAATTCAAAGCAACTGAATTTTTTAAATTAATTTTATAATCAGCTTTGAATAAATAGAAATCATTTATTAAATTGTTGTTTAAAAAAGATTTTAAAAGATTTGGACCTGATTCAAGTAATAAATTTGCATAACCTAATGAGTATATTTTTTTTAAAATTATATTTAAATCAAAACTATTGTTTTCTATTTTCATAAAAATAAGTTTTGCATTTTTATTCTTAAATTTATTAATAATATTTTTATCTTTTTGATTATGAAAAATATAAGTTTTATTTGAGCTAGGTTTTAACAATTTTGAATTTATTTTAGTCTTTAAATCTTTATCAATAATAAATTTTACTGGTGAAAACTTTTCTAAACCTTGAATTCTACAATTTAAATCAGGATTGTCAGAGTTAATAGTTTTATAAGATGTTAAAATTGCTTGATTTCTATATCTTAATAAATGAGACACTTTATGAGAATGTTCATTTGTAATTTTTTTTTTAAATAAATAAATTCTATTATTCTTAGAAACAGCTAATTTTCCAGTAACGTATGGAATATCATTAAATTTTGAGAATTTATAATCTTTGTAAAATTGATTTGCCTCATTTTTAATTAAACCGATTTTAGCCAAAATATTATTTTTTTTTAAAACACTTTTTGTTTTTTTTGCTGTTCGTTTATCAAAATCTTCAATGGAATAATTAACTAATTTAATCTTTTTTTTTACAATAATATTTGTGCAAGGTGGTGTTTTTCCATAATGGATACAGGGTTCTAATGTTACATACATATTTGAATTTTTGAAATTTATTTTATTATTTTTTAAGGCAGCTACTTCAGCATGAGGTCTGCCATTAATATCTGTCTTTCCGTAAGAAATGATTTCATCTTTATGTGTTACTACACATCCAACCGATGGATTTAATCCTGTTAACCCTTTATTTTGATTGGCAAGTTCTAGTGCCAATCTCATGAATGCTTTATTTTTTTCTGATGATTTATCTTTTCTTAAAGACATCGATTTTATCAACAAATTGAACGAAGTCTTTTTCTTCTCTAAAATTTCTATATACTGATGCAAATCTTACATAAGCAACTGGGTCCAATTCTTTTAATCCGTCCATTACCATTGTGCCTATTGTGTTCGAAGAAATTTCACTTTGACCAAATTCCTCTAGTGATCGAGAAATTTTAGAAATAAATTTTTCTACTGTTTCAGTATCAAGAGGTCTTTTTTTTAGAGCTACATAAATGGATTTAGACAATTTATCTCTATCAAATGGTGATTTTCTTCCATTTTTTTTTACAATTGTTAGTTCACGAAATTGAACTCTTTCAAATGTAGTAAATCTTTGTCCACAGCTACAAAGCCTCCTTCTTCTTATAGCTGTTCCATCTTCAGTAGGTCTAGAGTCTACAACTGAAGTTTCACCTTTTTTATCACAGGGACAAATCATAATTCATTATCCCAAATTTTTATAAATTGGGAAATTTGAACATAAATCAACAACTTCTTTTCTTACTTCGTCTTCTATTTTAGTATTATCATCAGGGTTGGATGACAAACCTTTAATTACTTTAGTAATTAACTCACCAACTATTTTAAATTCATTTAAACCAAATCCTCGAGTAGTTGCTGCCTGAGAACCTAGTCTTATACCTGACGTTACCATTGGACTTTCTGTATCAAATGGAATTCCATTTTTATTACATGTTATATTAGCACGTGATAAACTTTCGGCTGCAGCATTACCTTTAACACCAAAAGGTCTTAAATCTACCAACATTAAATGAGTATCAGTTCCTCCAGAATAAATTTTAAATCCATTTGTCTTTAATGTTTCTGCTAGTATTTTTGCATTAGCTAAAACATTAGATATATATTCTTTGAAAGAAGGTTCTAATGCCTCTTTAAATCCAACTGCTTTTGCAGCTATTATATGCATAAGAGGGCCACCCTGATAACCAGGAAATACAGCTGTATTAATTTTTTTATAAATATCTTCGTGATTTGTTAAAATAATTCCACCTCTGGCACTTCTAAAAACTTTATGAGTTGTAGATGTAACGACATGAGCATGATCAACAGGATTTGGATAACCTTTACCAGCAACAAGACCTGAAAAGTGAGCCATATCTACCATAAAGAATGCCCCAACCTTATCAGCAATATCTCTAAATCTTTTAAAATCAATTGTCCTAGAGTATGCACTACCTCCAGCAATTATAAGTTTAGGTTTATTTTCAATTGCTAATCTTTCAACTTCATCATAATCGATTAATTCAGAGGTTTTATCTACATCGTAGCTTATTGCATTAAACCATTTGCCTGACATTGCAATTTTAAGACCATGAGTAATATGGCCACCAGAATTTAAACTCATTCCCATAAAAGTATCACCTGGCTTTAATAATGCTAAAAACACTGCTCCGTTAGCTTGCGCGCCAGAATGAGGTTGTGAATTCGCAAATTTACAATTAAAGAGTTTTTTTAATCTATTGTTAGCAAGTGTTTCAGCAACATCAACATGTTCACAACCGTTATAATATCTTTTACCTGGGTAACCTTCGGCATACTTATTCGTTAGTACTGAACCTTGTGCCTCTAAAACAGCTTGTGAAACAATGTTTTCTGATGCGATTAATTCGATATGATTTTGTTGTCTGATTAATTCTTTATTTACTGCATCAAATATTTCTGGATCAGCTTCAGACAATTTTTTTTCAAAAAAGTTTTCATATTGAGTATTTAAATATTTTTTTTCACTAGACATTTATTTACCTATATTTTTTTAATTCTTTTTATATGTCTACCGCCTTCAAACTCAGTTTTTAGAAAGCTCTCAACACATTTTAAAGCAACTGTTTTTTTAATAAGCCTTTCTCCTAATGTTATAACATTTGCATCATTATGCAATCGCGATAATTTGGCATTTTTTACTGAATAGCATAAAGCTGCGCGTATTCCCTTATTTTTGTTTGCAGCAATAGACATTCCTACTCCTGAACCACAAACAAGTATTCCTACATAATTCTTATTTTTCGCCACTTGTTTACAAAGTTTATGAGCAAAATCAGGGTAATCAACGGACTTCTTATTTTGTTTTGGTCCCAGATCTTTTATTGGATAATTTTTATTAAAGTATTTTAAAATATTTTTTTTTAAATTAAACCCACCATGATCTGAAGCAATAAAAATTTTTTTCAAACTAATTAAATTTGTAATTTAAAACACAAGCAACAAGGTGAACTCTATTTTCTTCACCCCCATTAAATGCATTGTGATATTTAGTATTATTAGTAATCCAAACAGAGCCATCTGCTGGCATATGTTTTGCAACATTATCAACGACCATTATTGCACCAGGATTTGTGTATATAGGTATATGAAGCCTTGGCTCAGGATCTCTATGCCAACTTAATGTTGATCTTGGCTCTTTAAGAAGAAGTCTCATCCTACCTAATCTATACTTTTTTGTTAATTGGTCATAAACTTCCTTGAAATAAGTATTTTTAAAGTCGTCAACAAATTCTGTATATTTATGTTCATCAATTTTCCTTTCCCTCTGTACCTCAACACCTGTACTATCTGGTTTAGTCCAATAAATGCCTCTTACATTATTTCCTTTTACAGAATCTGGATCACCTGGAATTTGATTTAGAGGTATACCGGCAAAGTGAGGTATTCCAAGACTTGTATCAAAACCTTTTATTTTTAATACTTCATCACAAGCCTGTTTTAATTTTATGATATCAAATTTTACATCTTGTTTTTGGAAATCAATGAATAATTGTGACATCGGTGCTCTACTATCTTATAGACTATTATATTAAATATTACTATTGTCGCATCAAAAAAATTAATTGATAATGATTATCACAGGTAGCTATCCTAATTTAAGATTGAGAAGATCAAGAAAATTCAGTTGGTCTAGAAGATTAATTCAAGATAATGATCTATCTTACAATGATTTTATTTTACCTATCTTTCTTACTGAAGGAAAAGCAAAAAAAGTTCCAATTAATTCAATGCCAAATGTTTTTAGGTATTCTATTGATAAATTAAAAAGTGTAGTTGATAAATCACTAAAATTGGGAATACCAATGGTAGCTTTATTCCCTTATACAAATCCAAGAAAAAGAGATGAATATGGAAATGAAGCATTAAATGAAAATAATTTAGTTTGCCGAGCAATAAAATTCATCAAAAAAAATTATAAGAACGAAATTGGAATAATGTGTGATGTTGCATTAGATCCATATACATCACATGGCCATGATGGAATAATTAAAAAAAATGAAATTTTAAATGATGAAACATTAGAAATATTGATTAAACAATCAATATTGCAGGCAAAAATGGGTTGCGATGTGATTGCCCCATCAGATATGATGGATGGTAGAGTTTTAAAAATTCGTAAAGCTTTAGATAAAAATAATCTTAAAGATGTTCAAATTTTATCATATGCCGTTAAGTATGCATCAAGTTTTTATGGCCCATTCAGAAATGCTGTTGGATCAAGAGGTCTCTTAAAAGGAGACAAAAAAACTTATCAAATGGATTTTAAAAACAATTATGAATCATTAAGAGAAGTTGCATTAGACATAAAAGAAGGAGCAGACATGGTTATAGTAAAACCAGGGATGCCTTATCTTGATATAATTAGAGAAGTTAAGAATAATTTTAAAATTCCAGTAATTGCATACCAAGTATCAGGAGAATATAGTCTCATAAAAAATGCAATTTCAAAGAATATATTAGATAAAAAATCGATATATGAAAGTCTAGTTTCCTTTAAAAGAGCCGGAGCAAGTGCAATTATAACCTATTTTGCTGATCAAATAAAACTAGATTAATTTTAAAGAATTTTGAAAATTAAATCTTGTTTTGGGAAAATTAAGATTATTCGGTTTAACTATTGTTTTATCTAAAAAATCTCCGACAATTTTTAAAGCATCAAAAGTATCTTCAAAGCTTATATCTTCTTCATCTTTATTTACTAAAAAATTTGGAATGATTTTGTCAGAATTTTTTAATTTATAATTAATTTTATTACCTGAAGAAACTTCTTCTACATAATTATTAAAGTCTATGTCATATCCAATTAATTTATAAAAGTTTAATTCCCAATTTACAAACTTTGAAAGCCACTCTTCATCTTTTAATATATTAAAATAATTATCAATTAAGTAATAAATCTCTCTATTTTTTTCATTTTCTACTGTTAAAATTTTAATCAAATTCATTGTATAAATTATACAAAGTAGTTTTTGTTTATCTTCTAAAAAGTAAGGAGTTTTAAATTCATCAATTTCAACTTTTAAAGAACCAATTTTTGATTGAGATTTTGAATTATAATTTATATGCAATTTATTACCCTCAAATAGATAGTTTTTTATTTTTTTTGAAGTTCCTCCAAAAATAATTCCTGAAATTTTTCCATGATTTTCAGTATAAAATTCAGATATTACAGAATTTTCATTATATTTATTTTTTGAAAGTAAGTAGCCTTTATCCTGCCAATTCATTATATTTTAATAGTTTCTAAAAGTTTCATTGCTGCGGCCTGTTCTGCATTTTTTTTTGAAGTACCATCAGCGATAACTGTTTTGCTATCCTTGATTTTTACACTAATTTTAAAATTTGGTTTATGTCTTGGTCCAGTATTAGAAATAAGTTTATATATTGGCAATGCTTTAAATTTCTTTAATGAATATTCTTGTAATCTTGTTTTCGAGTCGATTACAGTAATATCTGATAAATTTAAATAATTTTTCCAAAAATTTAATATAAATTTTGAAGAAACCTCAAAACCTTTATCTATATAAATTGCTCCTATCATAGACTCACAACAATCAGATATAATTTTTTTTTCAATATTGACTTTTTTTTTCTTTTCAGTGTTTCCTGTTAAAATGTAATTATCCAATTCTAATTCCTTGCCAATTTCAAAACATTTATTTTTATTAACTAAGTTTGCAAGTTTTTTGTCAATCATACCTACTTTTTCATTTGGATATAACTCTAAAAGTTTCTTTGATATAACAAACCCCAAAACTCTATCACCTAAAAATTCTAG
Source organism: uncultured Pelagibacteraceae bacterium (assembly GCA_902603045.1). Taxonomy (GTDB): domain Bacteria; phylum Pseudomonadota; class Alphaproteobacteria; order Pelagibacterales; family Pelagibacteraceae; genus Pelagibacter. The sequence continues at coordinate 39,884 of CACKTH010000001.1, forward strand.
TTTTTCATAATTATTTTTTGTATCGAAACTTTTGTGTGTTAAGGCTTGTATCAATAGTTTATCATCTTTAAAGCTAATACCTATTTTTTTTTGTAGTTTGTTTAACTTCATTTATTTAAATTATTTTATTAAAAAATCTTTCAAATCGAACTATTTCATCCCATTTGAAAATGTTAAAGATACTTCCTTTCCTTGGATTAGATGAAAAAAATAAAATTTGTGCTTTTCCAACTAAATTATTTTGATTAACATAACCAACTTCAGATAGAAACCTGCTGTCTTTAGAACAATCTCTATTGTCACCTAAGAAAAAAAAGTGATTTTCAGGAACAATGTATTTATCTGAATTAGAAAAAGTTATATCGGTTCTATACGCAGCTAAATAACTTTTTCCATTTGGAAGTTTTTCTTCAAATACATTGACATCAATTTGGGATGATCCACAATATAACTTATCATTTTTGCTTTTAATTGTTTTTAATACTTGATTAGAATTTATATATAAATCACCATCAATAAACTGTATTGTATCACCCGGTAAACCAATCAATCTTTTAATATAATCTGTACGATTATCAGCAGGTGTTTTAAAAACTATAACATCTCCTCTTTTAGGGTTTTTATTTAATATACGTCCTTTAAAAATAGGAGGACTAAAAGGAAATGAATGTTTACTATATCCGTAAGAAAATTTTGTAACAAATAATCTGTCACCAACAAGCAAGTTAGTTTCCATTGATGATGATGGTATATAAAATGGCTGGATTAATATTGATCTTATAAATACTGCAATTATTAATGCATAAAATAATGTTTTAGTATTATCAATTATGAAATTTTTCATTTTTTTCTATTCAAAATAACAAATGCAATTGAGTGGTTTTTTTCATCTGAAAGTGAAAGATGTATATCGTAATTCTTTAATTTAAATTTTTTTTTTAATATATCTTTTATCTTCTGTGAAATTTTAATTTTAGGAGATCCTTTCTTATTATTATATATTTCAATATCATTAAAATTAATATTATTTCTAAAGCCTGTGCCCATTGATTTAACAAAAGCTTCTTTAGCAGCAAATCTTTTTGCAAAATAATTTGTTTTGTTTCTATGTTTTTTTGACTGATTAATTTCATTCAATGTAAAAAGTCTTTTTTTAAAACCTTTAATTTTTAGGGATTTTTCTATTCTTTTATTATCAATAATATCAACACCGTTACCAATTATCATTAGTTTAATATTTTTCTAAAATTACGTATTACTTTTTTCATACCAAACATAATGGACTCTCCTATTATAAAATGTCCAATATTAAATTCCTCTATAGATTTAATCTTTCTTAAAATTTTAGTTGATTTATAATCTAAGCCATGACCTGCATGAACTTCCATTCCTAGCTTTTTTGCTAACGTGGCACAATTTTTTATTTTTTTTAACTCTACTAAATAATTTTTGTTATTTTTAACTTTTAAAGCAAATTTTCCTGTATGAAGTTCCACACATTTTGCATTTAATTCTTTTGATGCAAAAACATCTTTAATATTTGGGTTGATGAAAAGACTTGTTCTAATTTTTTTTGAATTTAGTTTATTAATTACTTTTTTAATTATTTTTTTATTTTTTGTGATATTTAAACCTCCTTCGGTTGTTATTTCATTTCTTTTTTCAGGAACTATACAAACAAAATTAGGTTTGTATTTTAATGCAATTTTAAGCATTTCATTGTTAGCAGCCATTTCTAAATTTATTGGTACTCTTTTAATTTTTGAAAATATAGCCACGTCTTTATCTCCAATATGTCTACGATCTTCTCTTAAATGAATAGTGATAGAATTTGCACCGAAATTCATAACTTGCCTTGCATATGAAATAGGATCAGGATGTCCCTCTCCTCTGGCGTTCCTTAATGTTGCAATATGATCTACGTTAACACCTAGTCTAGATTTCATTTTAAATATCTACTTCCAGGTTTTGTAATTGGAATTTTTTTTAACTCAATTGGTAAATCATTTTTTTTAAAAGTTGGTATTTCTAATTTAATTTGCGAAACAATATTTTTATCTTTAATTTTTAAACTTGGTTTACTAGATCTATTAATCAAACACGCATATCCAACAACTTTGGATTTAAATTTTTTTACAAGTCGAGCACATTCTAAACTTGACTTACCTGTAGTAATTACGTCTTCTACTATCAAAACTTTAGAATTTTTTTTAATTGAAAAACCTCTTCTTAATGTAAATTTCCCATTAACTCTTTCACAAAATATTGTCTCTTTATTCAATAAATTTCCTACAATATAACCTATTACAATACCGCCCATAGCTGGTGACAAAATTATATCAATTTTTTTAAATTTTTTTTTTATTTTAGAGCTTAAGGATTTACAAAATTTTTCTGATTTTTTGGGATAACTTAATAATTTAGCGCACTGAACATATTGGGGCGAATGTAAACCTGATGATAAAACAAAATGTCCTTCTAAAAGTGCCTTAGTTTTTCTTAAAACCACTAAAGAATCTTTTAAAGAAAGCATATTTTTTGTTTTTATGTCTAATTATTTTGAAGTTATATTCTTTCTGTTTTAGCTCACTAATAAGTTTTGTAAAGTTTTTCAAATCTTGAATAATTAGGTTAAACCTAAAATTAATGGTTCTTTTAGTCTTTTCTACCATTTCAACACTTGAAATGTTTACATTATTGGTTCCGATCATTGTTGTAACATCTCCTAAAATACCTGGTTGATCAGGCAATGATACCCACAGTGTAGTATTATATTTTTTCATTGTGGGTTTGGGATCCTCTTTATATTGCCAATATCTTCTTATTGCCGCTCTGGCTTTTCCAGTCTTCGCACTTGTTATCCAATGTAATGAAGGAGAATCTTTTTTTGATGTTAATATTTTAACTACATCTCCATTCATTAAAATTGACTGTAAAGCACTTTCCTTTCCATTAATTTCACATCCAGTAGCAGTGTCTCCAATTTTAGTGTGAACTGCGTATGCAAAATCAATTGGACTAGCATTTTTTGGCAATTTAATTACAGAGCCTTTAGGGGTAAAGCAAAACACATTGTCTTGAAACATTTGTAGCTTTGTATACTCAAAAGAATCCTCGGGATTTTCATTTTTATCCATAATTTCTACTAAATCTGCCAACCAATCATACTCTTTCCATGTTAAAGAATTAAATTTTTCTGAAGACTTATATTTCCAATGAGAAGCAATTCCTCTCTGAGCAAATTCATGCATTTGTTGAGTACGAAGCTGTATATCAATAGGTCTCTTATTCGGCCCAATAATTGCAGTATGCAATGACTTATAGTTATTAATTTTTGGTGAAGATATATAGTCTTTAAATCTTCCTGGTATACAATTCCATTCTTTATGAAGAACACCTAGAGCTTTGTAACAGCTTTCTACACTTTCTAATATAATTCTAAATCCAATTATATCTGTGATTTGCTCCAATGAGGTTCTTTTTTTTTGTATTTTTTTCCAAATTGAAAAAGGTGTTTTCTCTCTAGAAAAAATTTTATATTTTATATTATTTTGTATTAATATATTTTCAAAATCACTTAAGACTGAATTATAATTGATAAGATTATTATCTTTAATTTTATCTAATCTATTTTTAATCATTACCCTTGCATCAGAATTTAATATTTCAAATGATAAGTCCTCAAGTTCATCTCTTATACGATTCATTCCCATTCTATCTGCCAATGGCGCATAAATTTCCATTGTTTCTTTTGCAATTCTTTCTCTTTTTTCCTTTTTTTCGATAGCTTTAATTGTTCTCATATTGTGTAAACGATCAGCAAGCTTTACTAGAAGAACTCTTATGTCTTTAGAAGTTGCTAATATAAGTTTTCGAAAATTTTCAGCTCTAGAATTTGAGACAGCTTGATTTTCAAAAACTGAAATTTTTGTAACTCCATCAACTAAGTCAGCAACTTCTTTTCCAAATTGTTCTTCTATAGTTTTGTAAGTTGCATAAGTATCTTCTATAGTATCGTGAAGTAAACCAGTTGCTATCGTTGCACTATCCAACTTAAGTTCGGTTAAAATATTTGCAACAGCAACAGGATGAATGACGTATGGATCTCCCGATTGTCGTTTTTGATCTTTATGAACTTTCACTGCAAAATCATATGCTTTACTTAGAGTTTCAGGGTTAAGAAACTTATTGTATGATTTAACCTTATTTATTAATTCATCAGAATTTAGCATTGTTTTATTATATCACTTATTTAGATAACTTTAATACTTCTTAAATTATTTTTTTTTAAAGAAGATAAGAGTTTTACTATATTTTTTTTTAATTTTGGGTGAGACCAATTTTTGCATATTTCAAACAGTGGCATAAGTACAAAGTTTCTATTATGCATTCTTGGATGCGGGATCTCTAAATTAATCAATTTTTTATTTGATTTAGTAATCTTTCCATTAAAATCTAATATATCAATATCACAATTTCTTGGATGATTTTTAGGAGTTATTTTTCTACCTAATTTTTTTTCTATAGACTTAATTATTTTAAAGAGCTCAAATTGATTTAATTTTGTTTTTATCAGTAATACAGCATTAATAAATTTTGGAAAACTAGGATCTGGCCATGACTCAGTCTCATAATAACTAGAAGTTTTGATAATTTTAATATCATGGGCTTCCAATAAATATTTAGATTTTTCTAAAAAATGTATTCTATTTCCTAAATTAGAACCTATTGATAGATATACATTTTTAACTTGAGCGTCTGAAATATCTCGCTTTTTCACGGTTCCAATCTTTAGTTTTTTTGGTTTGTCGCTTATCGTATTGTTTTTTGCCCTTTGCAACTGCTATTTCAACTTTAGCTTTACCTTTTTTAAAATACATTTTAGTTGGAACTAAAGTTAGACCATCCTCGTTCATTTTACCAATTAGTTTGTTAATTTCCCTTTTGTTAAATAACAATTTTCTTTCTGAGTAAGGGTTGTGATTTGAATAACTGGCTTGTTTATATATGGGTATATGTGAATTAATTAAAAAAATTTCTCCTTCTTTTTCTACAGCATATGACTCTGCAATATTTACTTTTCCATCTCTTACAGATTTTATTTCAGAACCTTTTAGAACAATTCCTGCTTCTAAGATTTCCTTAAAGAAAAAATTAAAAGATGCTTTTCGATTTATTGTAATAATCTTGATGCCAGATGTAGATTTATCACTCATCAATAAGTTTTGCTACTTTCAATGCTTTCTCGACTTCCTTTTTTGTATTTTCAGTTATTTTTACCAAAGGCAATCTTACAGTATCATCGCATAGACCAAGTAATTTAGCAGCATACTTAACTGGTGAAGGATTACTTTCTATAAATAAATTTTTATGTAACGGTTGCAACATATCATCAAGTTGTTGAGCTTTTTTTAAATCATCCTCATTTGAAGATTTTGATAATTTTTGAAATTCAGAACATAATTTAGGAGCTACGTTTGCTGTAACACTAATTGTTCCAACGCCTCCACGTTTATTAAATTCAAAAGCATTATCATCGTTTCCGGTAAGTTGAATGAAATCATTACCCATTTTTTCTTTTTGTTGATCAACACGATTTAGATCACCCGTTGCATCTTTAACTCCAACTATATTTTTTAGTTCATATAATCTAGCCATTGTTTCAACGCTCATATCGATTACTGAACGGCTTGGAATATTATAAATTATAATTGGAATTCCACAGTTATCATTGATTGATTTATAATGTTGATATAATCCTTCTTGAGTGGGTTTATTATAATATGGTGTTACAACTAAAGCACCATCCGCACCAGCTTTTTCAGCGTGTTTAGTTAATGATACGGCTTCTTCTGTAGAATTAGATCCTGTGCCAGCTATTATGGGAAGTTTACCGGTTGCTTCTTTTATACACAATTCAATTGTTCTCTCATGTTCATCATGTGATAATGTTGGTGACTCACCTGTTGTTCCAACTGGAACTAACCCATTTGTTCCATTTTCAAGATGATGATTTATTATTTTTATGTAACTTTCTTCGTCAAGCTTATTGTCTTTAAACGGTGTAATTAAAGCTACATTTGATCCTTTAAACATAATTATTTATAACATAAGTTGTTTGATTTAATAAAATGTATTTAAAATTATTAACAACAATTATCCTTTTTTTCTTATCGTTTCAATCTGCTTTTTCAAATGAAACTATACTTCCTATTAAAAAACCAGATTTAAATGAAAAAAATACAACAAATAAAATAGCTGAAATCATTCCTCTACCAAAACCATCTGAAAAAGAAGATGAAATTCAAAAAGAAATTAAAATTACTACCACGGAAATATTTAAAAAAATTGATGGTGTAATAATTCCAAAAAATAAGCCTCTAATAGTTAAAGAAAAATTAAGACAGATAAAAAAACAAAAATTTTATAGCGATAGAGATTTGAAGTATGCGAAACAAGCTATTTCATTTATGGAGAAAAGTAATTGGAAGGATGCAAAAAAAGCTGCGAGTAAAGCAAGAGCAAAATCAATTTATGATTTTATCCAATGGAGACATCTCCTTACGACTGGTAATAGAGCTACTTTTACTGAATATAAACAGTTTATAGAAAGAGTAAAAAACTATCCAAGAATAGATAGAGTTCGTTACTTAGGAGAGCATAAAATAAATTCTAAAAATTATACAAAAAAGGAAATTATACAATGGTTCGATAAATATCCTCCTTTAAGTGGATTTGGAAAAATGATGCTAGGCGATGCTTTGTTATCAAAAAATAAAGAGAAAGGTATAAATTTAATTAAAGATGGATTCATAACAGCTGATTTAAGTAAAAATGATCTTATTTTTTTTAGAAAGAAATTTAAAAAATACTTGAACAGCAGTGATTACATTAGAAGAGCTGATTATTTAGCATGGGAAAATAAATATTGGGGCCTAAAGAGACTGATAAGATATTTACCAAAAGATTATCAGCTTTTATATACAGCAAGACAGTTATTAATGAGCAGATCATATGGTGTTGATAGCGCTATCTCAAATGTACCTGCGAGCTTAAAAAAAGATGCAGGTTTAAATTATGACAGACTCAAATGGAGAAGGAAAAGAGGAAGAGTTGATAGTTCTTTAGAAATTTTATTAAACATCAAAAACAATAAAGACTATATGGTTCGTCCAGATAAATGGTGGGTTGAAAGATCAATAATTGCAAGATCACTTATTTATAAGAAAAGATATGAGCAAGCTTATAAAATTACAAGTAAACACGGTCTATCAGAGGGTGCCGAATTAGCTGAAGCTGAATGGATGAGTGGATGGATTGCTTTAAGTTTCTTAAAAGACCCAATTTTAGCAAAAAATCATTTTACTAAATTTTATAATAATGTTGGATATCCAATTAGTTTATCAAGAGGTGCTTATTGGCTTGGAAAAGCGTATTTAGCACTAAATAATAAGGAGGAAGCAGATAAATGGTTTCAAGAAGGTTCAAAATATCTAACAACCTATTATGGTCAATTATCTCATATGAAAATATATCCAAATAAAACTTTTGAACTTAAAGAAAGTACTCAAATTGATAAAAATTATGCTGAAAGTTTTTACAAAAATAAATTAGTCGCAATAGTACATTTATTAGATGAAGTAAAAAAAGATAAATATACGAAACATATTTTAAGATTTCTAGCAAATGACAATGTTTCAGCAGGGAGTGAAATATTGGCAGCAAAACTTGCAACTGACATCTCTAGATTTGATTTTGCTATTCAGGTTTCTAAAATAGCATCTTATCAAAAAAGGTTTCATAACAAATATAATTATCCAGTAATAAGCACTCCTAATAAAGTTGGATCAAGAAAAATACCAGAACAAGCTTTAATTTTATCTATTATAAGACAAGAAAGTGAGTTTGATATATCTGCAAGAAGTAGAGTTGGAGCACAAGGCTTAATGCAGTTGATGCCTTATACTGCAAAGACAGTTGCTAAGCAGGCAAAAGTTTCTTATTCAAAATCTCGTTTAACAACAAGTCCTGAGTATAATATAAATTTAGGATCTTTTTATATTGCTGGTTTAATTCTTGATTATGATGGATCCTACCCTTTCGCTGTAGCAGCATATAATGCAGGACCAAAAAGAGTGAAGTATTGGAAAAAAATAAATAAAGATCCTCAAAAGAAACAAATCGATTATGTTGATTGGGTAGAACTTATTAAGTTTAAAGAGACCAGAAACTATGTTCAGAGAGTTATGGAGAATTACAATGTTTATAGATACATTTTGTCTCAAAAACCAATATTTTTAAAAGATTTTTTTAAAAATAATCCGCTCTATTAGTGGCGGAAGGAGAGGGATTCGAACCCTCGGTACACCTTTTCAAGCGTACGGCGGTTTAGCAAACCGCTGGTTTAAACCAGCTCACCCATCCTTCCATGATAATATGTGTAACTTGAAATCATTGAATATTCAATCATATTCAAGTAATTTCTTCAAAATATGAAAAACAAATATTCAGTATTCTCTCTAATAAAAAATGCTTTATCACAGCATGAGAATTGGCAACAAGCTTGGGGAAATCCAGAGCCAAAAAAAGAATACGATGCTATTATTGTGGGTGGTGGCGGACACGGTTTAGCTACTGCTTATTATTTAGCAAAGAAACATAATTTAAAAAATATTGCAGTCTTAGAAAAAGGTTGGATTGGTGGTGGAAATACAGGGCGTAACACTACAATCATTAGGTCAAATTATTTATGGGATGCTAGTGCTGGTTTATATGATCATGCGCTTAAACTATGGGAAAATTTATCTCAAGAGCTAAACTACAATGTGATGTTCAGTCAAAGAGGTGTAATGAATTTAGCACACAATCTTCAAGATGTAAGAGATTTAAAAAGAAGAACACATGCTAATAGACTAAATGGTATTGATGCTGTTTGGTTAAATACTGAGGAAGTTAAAAAATTTTGCCCAATTATAAATACATCACCTAGTATCAGATATCCAGTTTTAGGTGGAACATTGCAAAGGAGAGCTGGAACTGCAAGACATGATGCTGTTGCCTGGGGTTATGCAAGAGGCGCAAGCGAAATGGGTGTTGATATAATTCAAAACTGTGAAGTTAAAGGAATAAAAAGAAATGGGGATAGAGTTGAAGGATTAGAAACCACTAAAGGATTTATAAAAACTAATAAAATTGGAGTTGTTGCAGCAGGCCACTCAAGCGTAGTTGCAAATATGGCTGGATTAAAACTTCCTCTTGAAAGTAAGCCATTACAAGCATTAGTTTCGGAGCCAGTAAAACCAATTATTGATACTGTTGTAATGTCAAATGCAGTTCATGCTTATGTAAGTCAATCGGATAAAGGCGAATTAGTTATAGGTGCGGGAACAGATTCATATGTTTCATATACTCAAAGAGGTAGTCATAATATTGTTGAAGAAACTTTAAAGGCTATTTTAGAACTCTACCCTATTTTTAGTAGAATGAAGATGTTAAGACAATGGGGAGGAATTGTTGATATATGTCCAGATGCAAGCCCTATTATAAGTAAAACTAATATAAAAGGTTTATATTTTAATTGTGGTTGGGGTACCGGTGGTTTTAAAGCTACTCCAGGATCGGGAGATTTATTTGCTCACACAATCGCAAATGATGAGCCACATAAATTAAATGCAGCATTTAATTTAAATAGATTTATAAGCGGTGATCTTGTTGATGAACATGGTGCTGCAGCAGTTGCACATTAATAATGTTTTTAATTAATTGTCCATTTTGTGGAGAGAGAGATCAAAGTGAATTTTCTTCAGGTGGCGAAGCTCATGTAGTTAGACCCAAACAACCAACTGAACTTAGCGATGATGAATGGGCGGAATATCTATTTATGAGAAAAAATATAAAAGGCATTCAATTTGAAAGATGGAATCATGTTCACGGATGTAGAAAATGGTTCAACGTCGTTAGAGACACATCGAATGATAAAATATTATCTGTTTATAAAATGGGTGAAAAACCTCCTGTTAATTATAAGTAATGTCCAACTATAGAATTCACAAAACTGAATATATTGATGAAACTAAGAGAGTTTCATTTAAATATGATGGTAAGACTTACTTTGGATATGAGGGTGATACCTTAGCATCCGCACTGTTGGCAAATGGTATTCATTTAGTCGGTAGAAGTTTTAAATATCACAGACCAAGAGGTATAGTTTCCTGTGGAGCAGAAGAACCTAATGCAATTTGTCAAATTGGTAGTAAAAAAGACTTAACTGAACCAAATGTAAGAGCAACCGAGTTAGAATTGTATGAAGGATTAGAAGCAAGTTCTCAAAATTGCTGGCCTAACGTAAAATTTGATATTGGGGGTATTAATAATTTTATATCACCGTTAATTCCTGCAGGCTTTTACTATAAAACATTTATGTGGCCAAAGAGTTTTTGGAAAAAAGTATATGAACCATTAATACGATTATCTGCAGGTTTGGGAAAATCTCCTACAGAACCAGATCCTGATATCTATGATCACAAACATGTTCATTACGATGTATTAATTATTGGTGGTGGAGTTTCAGGTATTATTGCCGCAAAAATGTCAGCAAAAAATAATTTAAAAACTTTATTAGTAGATGACAAAAAAATACTAGGTGGTTCTACAATTTATCAAAATAATGAATCTATTAAGATTGATGATAAATTATCAAGCCAATGGTTAAAGAATGAAATTCAAGAAATTAAAAAATTAAGTAATTTAACAATTAAGACAAGGACAAGTATTGCAGCTTATCATGGATATAATTTTCTATTAGCTAAAGAAAATTTAACAGATCATTTGCCAGAGGAAAAAAAGAAAAATAATATTAGACAAAGATTATGGAAAATAAGAGCAAAAAAAGTTGTAATTGCAACTGGATCAATTGAAAGACCACTTGTATTCAATAATAATGATAGACCAGGAATATTATTATCTAATTCTATAAAAAAATATTTGGATTATTATGGCGTTACCTGTGGAGAAAATATAATATTATTTACAAATAATGATAGTGCATACGAAACTTCAATTTCACTTCATAAAAAAGGTATAAAGAATATAATCATTGATTTAAGAAAATCTACTAGCTCTGAACTAATCAAACAAGCAGAAAGTCTAGGAATAAAGATCTACTTCAATCATGTTGTAACAAATACTTTTGGATACAGAAAAATAAATTCATTAGAAATCATGGAACTATCTGAAGATGGAAATACAACTGTAGGCAATAAAATTAAATTAAGTTGCGACTGTTTAGGTATGAGTGGTGGATGGACACCTATGGTGCATATGCATACTCAATCTGGAGGTAAATTAGATTTTAGAGATGATGATCAAGTATTCCTACCAAAAGAAAATAGTGAAGATCAAATTTCTGTTGGTTCATGCAATGGAGATTTTGATTTAGAAAATATTATAGATAAAACAGTTAATAAAATTAATAAATTCTTAGATATAGATAATCAAGATTACCAGGATACAAATATACTTTGCTCCAAAGAGAAAGATAAAAGAAATATATGGCTCTTACCAAATAAAATACCTTTAGGTAAAACAAAATGTTTTATAGATTTTCAAAATGATTCAACTGCAAAAGATATTAAATTAGCCTTAAAAGAAGGCTTTAGATCAATTGAACATGTAAAAAGATATACAACTACTGGTATGGCAACAGATCAAGGAAAATTATCTAATATGCACGCACTTGGGATTATAGCTGACACTGCTAGTGTAAAAATGGGTACATTAGGAACAACTACATTTAGACCTCCATTCACACCACTAACCTTCGGAACACTAGTTGGAAGAAATGTTGGAAAATTTTTTGAAGTAGTAAGAAAAACATCTATGCATGAGTGGCATGTAGAAAATAATGCAGAATTTGAAAATGTTGGTCAGTGGAAAAGACCCTGGTACTATCCAAAAAATGCAGAAAATATGCATGATGCTGTTCAAAGAGAAAGTAAAGCCGCACGTGATAGCGCGGGTATCTTAGATGCATCAACACTCGGAAAAATTGATATCCAAGGATCAGATGCATCAGAATTTTTAAATCGAGTTTACACAAATGCTTGGTCAAAACTTGCAATCGGAAAATGTAGATATGGAATTATGCTAAATGAGGATGGTATGGTTTATGATGACGGTGTTACAACAAGAATATCCGAAAATCATTATTTAATGACAACCACTACTGGGGGAGCTGCAAATGTATTGAGTAAACTTGAAGATTATTTACAAACAGAGTGGCCAGAATTAGATGTTTATTTAACTTCAGTAACAGATCATTATTCTACAGCAAGTATTTGTGGCCCAAATTCAAAAAAAATTCTTAACAAACTTTTTCCAACCTTAGATTTAAGTGATGAAAACTTTCCTCATATGTCATTTAAAGAAGTTAAACTAGAAAATATAAATTGTAGAATAATGAGAATAAGTTTTACGGGTGAACAGAGCTATGAAATTAACATAGAGTCAAAATATGGACATGCATTATGGAAAATGTGTATAGAAGCTGGGAAAGAGTTTAATTTGACACCTTATGGTACCGAAACAATGCACCTACTCAGAGCTGAAAAAGGTTTTATTATTGTAGGACAAGATACAGATGGCACAATGACTCCCTCAGACCTACAGATGGATTGGATTGTAAGTAAAAAGAAATTTGATTTTATTGGTAAAAGATCATTATATAGAAGTGATACTGTTAGAGAAGATAGAAAGCAACTGGTAGGACTACTAACAGATGATCCAAAAGAAATTTTGGAAGAAGGTGCCCAAATAGTTTCAGATATTAAATCAAAGCCTATAGATATGCTAGGACATGTAACCTCCAGCTATTTTAGTCCAAACCTAAATAAATCAATTGCTTTGGCTGTAGTTAGGAGTGGAAAAACAATGAAAGGTCAAAAGTTAATTATTCCGATGGAAAATAAAAATATTAATGTGACTGTTTCTGACACAATTTTTTTTGATAAGGAGAATAAAAGACTAAATGCTTGAAATCTTACATCCAAATATTTCAAATAATAATAAAAATAACATCGATATTAATTTATCTGAAGAAAAAATTAAAATTAATATCAGGGGAAAAAATAAAGAATTTTTTACCAAAGTAGGTAAAATTCTCTCAATTATTTTACCTTCTGAGTCAAATACCAGTTCATCAAATGAAAACTATGATGTTTTGTGGCTAAGTCCAGATGAATGGATGATTTATTTTGATGAAAATAAAAATATAAAAATTTTTGATCAACTTTATAAAGATATTTCGTCTTTAAATTTTGGATCAATTACTGATATCTCCTCACAATTAATTTGCATAAATATAAAAGGAGAAAATATATTTGAATTATTATCATCTGGATCACCTTTTAATTTCGAAAAATTTAAAAATAATGTTGGTTCATCAACACAAACAATAGTAAATCATATTGATGTAATTCTTCACCACAAATCAAAGAATGATGTTAATTTATTTGTAAGAAGATCGTTTTCAGAACACCTTTATGAATGGTTAGTTGATAGCTCTAATTTTGTCTAATTTATAATTCAAATAAAAATAAGTATAACCAAGATACATCAAGGAGAAAATCCAATTGAATATTACCCATAACCAAAAAAATTCAGAAAAGTCAGAGTTAAAATAAATTGCAGTATAAAATACGACAAATGGAAAAATTCCATTTCGGCAAATATTAGCAATTAATGCGTTTTCAGCTTTTTTTAAAGCCATAAAAAAACCATTTGATAAAAAAAATATTGGATAAGCTGGCAGCACAAACGCTGAAATCTCTAAATATAATTTTCCAAACTCAACGACCTCTAAATCTTTTGAAAATAATTTTGTTATCATTTCAGCACCAAAATAAATAATAAAAGAAGAAATAATCATTATAATGAAAGCATATTTTATAGCTTGGAAGTACGTTTCTTTAATTCTTAAAATATTTCGTGCACCAAAATTTTGAGCAATAATTGTAATAATTGCTGTATTTATTCCCAAGATTGGTAATAAAACCACTTGTTCTATTTTGGTACCAGCCCCATAACCAGCTGCTGCATATTCTCCTGATAAACCTGCATATTTGAATACAATAGCAGAAGCGATTGAATAACCACAAATTGAAATTATTATTGGCATAGATTGAAAAAAAATATTTTTTAAAAAAAAAAATTTAGGAATAAAATAAGAAATAAGTATGTTTTTAAATAAATTACTTTTTAAAACTTTTATAAATATAATTAAAAAAGCGACTGATTGAGCAATTAAAGTTGCGATCGCAATACCCTTCATACCCAAAGCTGGTATGAAATAAAATCCAAATATTAAAATTGGATTTAACAATATGTTTAAAAAAAAAGATAATATTAAAGCATTTCTATAAGTTTTCGTATCGCCTTCTGCATGAAGTAATGAATTTAATGCAACAACTAAAATAAAAATAAACGAGCCAAGGAAAATGATATCTGTATATTGTAAGCCAAGATTTATTACCTCGTTAGTTGAACCCATAATTGAAAAAAGTTCTGATGCATAATTTAATCCAATAAAAGTAATCAACAGAATTATCAAAAAAGAAAAGAAAATTAATTGGCAGAAATAAATTGAAGCATTTTTATTATTTTTTTCTCCAATGCTATTACCTATCAGTGATGTACCTGCAACTGTGATGCCAATAGATGAGGCAATAATAATAAAATAAATTGGAAAAGATTTTGTTAAAGCTGACAAAGCTTCAGGTGATATTTTTCCTGCAAAATATGTATCAGCAATATTATATAATGTTTGAAAAAGTGTTCCTACCGATGCAGGTATTGCTAATTTTTTAATTAATTCTTTGATGTCATCACTTAATATATTCATGATATTATTTATTTGAATTTATCATTTGATTGTGCCTCATTGTGAAACGTTTTATTTGATCATTTGTCAATTTATCAAAACAATTTGGACATGATAGGCCTACTTTATACTTTTTTGATTTGGTTAGTTTTTTATGCAATGGCATTCTACAACCACCACAAACAGTATAATTTCCAATTTCTAGGTTTTTTTTAATAGTAACTCTTTTATCAAAAACAAAACATTCGCCATTCCACTTACTTTTTTTTGGATCAGTTTTGTTAAGATAATTTAAGATACCACCCTTAAGCATATAAACATTTTTAAAACCTTTATTATTAAGATAATTAGACGCTTTTTCACACCTGATACCACCGGTACAAAACATCCCTATTGATTGATCTTTATTAAATTTTGATAAATAATTTTTAAAATCTCTAAAATTTTTAGTTTCTGGATTAAGAGCATTTTTAAATGTACCAATCTTATATTCAAAAGGTTTTCTGGCATCAATAAGTTTAATATTTTTTTTTGATATAAATTCGTCCCATTTTTTAGGTGATAAATATTTTTTATTAAAAAAATTTTTAAAATTAATTTTTTCATTAATTGGAACAACTTCATCTTTTATTTTAACTTTATTTTTTGAGTATGGTAATATCTTTGAGTTAATTTTATTTTGAACATCAAATCTATCAATTGATAAGATATTTTTTATTTTTATAATTGTAAGTTTAATTTTTTTATGATTACCTGATATTGTGCCATTAATTCCTTCGGGAGATAATATTATATGACCTTTAATATCAAGTTTGTTAGTTTCTTTTAAAATATTTTTTTTAATAATTTTTAATTTATTAAGTTTTGATATTTTATAAAAAGATAAGATTTCAAACATAATTACCAACAAACTGTAAAACCATCACCAATTGGTAAAATATACTTATTAATAGGTGATTTTTTTATGTATTTATTAAATTCTCTTAATTTTATAGTTAATTTGTCTTTTATCTTTGGATTTGCAACATCTCCTTTCCAAAGTGTATTATCAATTAAAATTATACCCTTTTTGCTTTTTAATTTAAGAGACTGATTAAAATAATTTATATAATTTTCTTTATCTGCATCAATTAATATCACATCATATTTTTTCTTTTTCTTAATTAAATTTTCAAGAGCAATTTTTCCATTTTCACAAAGAAGATTTATTTTTTTTTCTTGCTTTGCTTCTTTAAAAAACTTAATTGCCTCATTGTTAGTTTTTAAATTTTTATCTATGCCAATTAATTTACAATTATTAGGTAAAGCAAGTGCAGCAGATAAAATACTGTAACCTGTAAAAGTGCCAATTTCTAAATATGATTTATAGTTATTAATTTTTATGATAAATTGTATAAAGTTAGCTTGTAGAATTGAAATTTGTAATTTTTTAATATGACCAAGTTTTTCGTTATATTTTAATAATTTTTTTTGTACTTTGTGAAGATTATTTGTATGTGAAAAAATATAATTGATCATATTTTGATCAATTATGAAATTTTTATCCATTCAACTTTTCTTTTAATATTTTGTTTATTAATTGAGGATTGCCTTTTCCTTTACTTTCTTTCATGGCTTGACCAACAAAAAAACCAAATAATTTATCTTTACCAGATTTATATTCAGCGACCTTATCTGAATTATTTTCAATAACTTTATCTATCAATTCCTCTATCGCTTTTGGATCACTTTCTTGTTTTAAACCTTTTTCTTTTACTATTATTAATGGATCTTGATCTCCATCTATCATTTGTTCAAAAACCGTTTTAGCTATTTTTCCTGATATGGTTCCATCTTTTATAATGTTAATAAGTTTTGATAGATTTTTAGTACTAACTGGGCTTTGAGATATTTCTAAATTTTTTTCATTTAAAACTGCGAATAATTCACCTGTAATCCAGTTTGTTGCTAATTTAACATCTGAATTTTTTATAACTTCTTCAAAGAAATTTGATGTTTCAATGTCAGATACCAAAATTGTTGCTTCATATGGTGAAAGATTAAATTTATCTATAAATCTTTTTTTCTTTTCATCTGGTAATTCAGGTATATCTGATTTTATTTTTTCAATTAACTCTTGGCTTATTTCAAGCGGTAATAGATCTGGGTCAGGAAAATATCTGTAATCATGCGCGTCTTCTTTTGATCTCATAGATCTTGTCTCATTTCTTTTAGTGTCAAAAAGTCTTGTCTCTTGATCTATTTCTTTCCCCTCCTCTAACAAATCTATTTGTCTATTTGCTTCGGATATTATTGCCATTTGCATAAATTTTATTGAATTAACATTTTTAATTTCACATCTGGTGCCGAATTCAGTCTCCCCTTTTAATCTTACTGATACATTAACATCTGCCCTCAAAGAGCCTTCTTGCATATTGCCATCACATGTTCCTAAATATCTCATTATCGATCTTAATTTTTTTATATAAACGTTGACTTCATCTGGAGATCTTAAATCAGGCTTACTTACTATTTCCATTAAAGCCACTCCAGATCTATTTAAATCGACTAATGTATTATTTGGATCAATATCATGAATACTTTTACCTGCATCTTGCTCTAAGTGTAATCTTTCAATTCCAATTTCTTTTTGACCATTCGGCATATCCAAAATTACTTTTCCTTCACCAACAATTGGATATTTGTATTGAGAGATTTGATATCCTTGGGGTAAATCTGCATAAAAATAATTTTTTCTATCAAAGACAGATTTTTTATTTATTTTGGCTTTAAGTCCTATTCCAGTTTTAATTGCTTGTTCAATACAAAATTCATTAATAACTGGTAACATTCCTGGAAATGCTGCATCTACGAGACTAACTTGTGTGTTTGGTTCTGCACCAAATTTTGTTGATGATTGAGAGAAAAGTTTTGACTCTGAAGTAACTTGAGCGTGCACTTCTAAACCAATTATCACTTCATATTGTTTATTTTCTCTTTCAATAAGATATTCACTATTTTTACTCACTTAACCACCAGTCTGAAATATCATTTTTAAAATTAATCTTATCTTCTAATGCATAAGAAATATTAAGTATATTTTGCTCATCAAAAGGTTTTCCAATTACTTGAAGGCCTAAAGGATAATTATTTTTATCTTTACCAGCTGGTATAGAAATACCTGGTAAGCCTGCTAGATTTATTGGAACTGTAAATATATCATTTAAATACATTGATACTGGATCATTTGTTTTTTCACCAATTTTAAATGCTGAGCTTGGAGTAGATGGAGTTAAAATTGCATCAACTTTAGAAAAGGCATCATCAAAATCTTTTTTTATTAATTGTCTTACTTTCTGCGCTTTTAGATAATACGCATCATAGTAACCAGAAGATAAAACATAAGTTCCAATCATAATTCTTCTTTTAACTTCATCACCAAAACCTTCAGATCTAGTTTTTTCGTACATTTCTATTAAATTTTGACCAGGTGATCTAAATCCATATTTAACACCATCATATCTAGCTAGATTCGAAGATGCTTCAGCTGGTGCAACAATATAATAAGTTGGTAATGCGTAATTAGTATGTGGAAGCGAAATATCGATAATTTCTGCTCCGCAATCTTTTGCATATAAGATACCATTTTTCCATAGCTGCTCAATTTCGTCAGGCATATTGTCAACTCTATATTCTTTGGGAATACCAATTTTCTTTCCTTTAATATCTTTTGATAATTCTTTTGAATAATAATTTCTTTTGTAATCAATTGAAGTTGAGTCTTTTTGATCAAATGAAGAGATCACCTCTAAAAGCATAGAACAGTCTCTTACATTTTTCGTCATAGGTCCTGCTTGGTCTAAAGATGAGGCAAATGCTACAATTCCATAACGAGAACAACTTCCATATGTAGGTTTAAGTCCAACAGTTCCTGTAAATGATGCTGGTTGACGAATGGATCCACCTGTATCTGTTCCAATGGTAACTGGAGTTAAATTTGCAGCAACAGCTGCTGAAGAACCTCCTGAAGATCCACCAGGGACTAAATTTTCTCCTACCGGATTTTGAACATTTCCAAAAAAACTAGTTTCATTTGAAGAGCCCATAGCAAATTCATCACAATTAAGTTTACCAAGAAGTATTGCTCCTTGACTCCACAAATTTTGAGTAACTGTAGACTCATATGTGGGAACGAAGTTATTTAATATTTTGCTACCAGCTGTTGTTCTAACTCCATTTGTACAAAATAAATCTTTTACAGCAATGGGAATACCTGGTAGTTTTAAATCAAAGTTAGGATTAGAATCAAATTTCTTTGATTGATCTATTGCTTTTTCAAAATTATCCGTAACATAAACATTTAATTTTTTTGAATTTTTAGCACGGTCTATAAATGCTTTTGTAATTTCCTCTGAAGATAGTTTTTTTTCTTTTATATTCGATGTTAATTCGAATAAACTTTGACTTGTTATATCTGACATTATTCAACAACCTTTGGTACAACAAAAAAATCTTTATTTTCCTCAGGAGAGTTTTTTAAAATTTTTTCTCTAATATTTTCTGATTTAATTTCATCTTTTCTAAATCTTAAGGTGGTTTTAGCAATTGATGTTAAGGCTTGAACATTATCAGTATTTAATTCATTTAATTTTTCTATAAATTCAAATATATTATTTAAGTCGCCCTTTAATTTATTAGCTTTTTCATCATCAATAGAAATTCTTGCTAATTTCGAAATGTGCTTTACTGTTTTAAGATCTATACTCATATGGTAAAAATATTGCCGCAAACTATCACTTAAGTAAATAATATACAATATGATCACAATTGAGGAATTTAAAAAGAAACAGCTAAATACATCTAGATTAATTGGTCTTGATTTAGGTTCAAAGAGAATTGGTGTAGCTATATGTGATGAAAATCAAAAAATTGCCACACCGCTTAAAACAATAAACAAATCCAAATTTGAAGATCTTATCAATGAATTAGAGGATATTATTAAAGAAAATAATATTAAAGGAATAATTATTGGCAATCCAATAAATATGGACGGAACCTTTGGTAAATCGTCTCAATCAGTCAATGATGTGTCAAAAGCAATATCAAAAGAAATTGATCTTCCAATAAGTCTTTGGGATGAAAGATTATCAACAGTTGGGGCTTTTAAATTAACTAAAAATTTAGGTATTAACGTATCTAAAAGAGAAAAAAATATAGATAAAAATGCTGCTGCATTTATCTTACAGGGTGCCATAGATTTTATTAATAATTAATACTTGCATTAATCAACCTTTGTGGCTATAGAGTTGGTTTTAATGGCAACTAAAACCAAAGCTATTAAAATTTCTCAAAAACATCTCCTAGGTATTCAAGATTTATCAATAAATGATGTTAATTTAATCTTAAAAGAAGCTGAAAAATTTATTGAATTAAACAAAAGTAAAAATAAAAAATTAGATTTACTTAAGGGAAAAACACAAATTAACCTTTTTTTCGAACCATCAACAAGAACACAAAGCTCATTTGAACTAGCAGGAAAAAGATTAGGTGCAGATGTTATGTCAATGAATATAACAAACTCAGCAATTAAAAAAGGTGAAACGCTAATAGACACTGCAATGACATTAAATGCAATGCATCCTGATATAATAGTTATTAGACATCAAGATTCAGGAGCTTGTAATCTTTTATCTCAAAAAGTTAATTGTGCTGTTTTAAATGCTGGTGATGGAAGGAGAGAGCACCCTACCCAAGCATTACTTGATGCATTAACTATATTGAATAGGAAAAAAAAAATTCAAGGATTAAAGGTTGCAATTTGTGGAGATATTCTACATTCAAGAGTAGCAAGATCTAATATTTACTTACTAAACATGTTGGGTGCCGAAGTTAACATTGTAGCTCCTTCAAACCTTTTACCAAAAGATATAGAAAAATTTGGAGTTAATATTTTTTCAAATATGAAGAAAGGTGTAAAAGATTGCGACATAGTAATGATGCTTAGACTTCAAAATGAAAGAATGAGTAGTTCATTCCTGTCATCTAATAGAGAGTATTATGAATACTATGGACTAACACAGGATAAATTAGAATATGCAAAATCAGATTCAATTATTATGCATCCTGGTCCAATGAACCGC
>CACKTH010000002.1 GCA_902603045.1 uncultured Pelagibacteraceae bacterium
AATTAATTTTAAATCAGTATGTAATGTCAGAAGAATTTTTTATTAATTGTCTAGGAGTATTAATTATAATTAAATTTTCAGAATTAAATGATAAAAATAATTTACTCTCTTTTAATCTAATTTGTATTGTGATTGCAATTGCTAGTTTAATTAAAGGACAAGATATTATTAGTACACTCACATCAATAACTTTAGTGATTTTGATTGTTGTTAATATGTATTTAATTCAGCAAAAAGAAATTTTAGATTTAAACTTAAAAAATATATTTAAATATTTAGGTTTTGGATTAAGTATTTTTCCTTTTATTATTATTTTTTATTTAATATTTCCTCGAGCAGAAATTAATTTTAAAATATTTGACCAATCTACAAGCTCATTAGGTATTCCAGATACAATAAATCTTGGTTCTTTTAGTGAATTTTCAAACTCTGAGGAAGAAATATTTAAGTTGACTAATAATAATTATAAAAAAGAAGACCTGTATTTTAGGGTAAAAGTGTTTGATTTTATTGAGGATAATAAGTCTTGGAGGCCTTCGTCTGGATATTACTTATTTAATCAATTTAAAAACTCATTAAAGATTAACAACAAACAAGATTTAAATGAAAGTTATGAAATTATTTTAGAACCTTATAAAAAGAAATGGATACCTAGTTTAAAAAATTCAAAAATAGCTTCGAACTTTACAGAAATTTCTGAAGATTATTTTAATCAAACATTTATTAGCAGAAACTTAGTTGATAGAAATAGACAAATAAAATTTGAAAAAATTAAAACAAATATTTCTTTAGGTGAAGATTTAAGAAACTACTATGTGTCTACTCCAAAAAATACTTCAAATAAGTTAAAGAGATGGGTTTCAGAAAATAATAATTCAACTCAAATAGAGTTTGTTAATAAAATTTATGAAAGATTTTCCAGAGGTGATTATTATTATAATTTAACTCCACAAAATATTATTGGTAACGATTATGAAAGTTTTTTCTTTGATATCAAAGAAGGTTATTGCGAACATTATGCCGCAACGTTTGTATTGCTCACAAGATTAGCAAATATTCCAAGTAGAATTGTTACTGGTTATTATGGAGGAGAATTAAATGATGTTGGTAATTTCTACAGCTTTAAACAGAAGGATACTCATGCCTGGACTGAAATATGGCTTGAAGATAGAGGTTGGGTTAGAATTGATCCTACTAAAGCTATTCCCGATGAGAATGTTAAAAATTCACTTAATAATGTAATTAATTATGAAGATTTAAATTCAATGAGTTTATTCTCTACAAAATATTTTCAAAGAATATATTATTATTTTAGTTATGTAGATTTTATTTGGACTAAACATTTGCTGTCATATGATAATGAAGAGAGAAAGAATTTTATCGAAAAAATATTAAATTTAAATTTTTCAAAAATATTTGTTTGGATATTTGCACCAGTAATAATTTTTATTTTAATAAAAATAATTTTAAATATTAATAGTAAAAACTTAATGAGAATATATTTAAACACCCTTCTATTGGGAAAAAGAAAAAAATTAGGTATATTAAAATCAGATACTTTAGAGGAAATTTATAATAAATTTTCTGAAACTGAAAAAACTAAATATAAACAATTTTTTCAAGCTTTTGAAATTAACAAATATTCTAGAAAAAATTTTGGTATTATTGAAACTTTAAGATTAATTTTTTAATAAAAGATTTCTTTCAGTCTTAAAGGATTATTAGTAGTTATGTCTCCAAGAACTTCTAAAGATATTTGTATCACCTCCGGCAGCTGTTACAGTTACAAGATCTTTTTTAGAGCCTAGTGATTGACCTGCAATATTCGCAAATAATTTTCCGGCAAAGACTACAATTTTTGATAATACACCTTGTCCTACATATGCACATTTACTAGAGTTATTGGTTTGCATGCCTAATTGAGAAGATGTATTTTGTCCACATTCATCATCAACTCCGCATATATAAGCGTTACCAAGGCTACATTTATTTACTGATTTAGTTGGCTCGTAAATAGGATAGTAAGCATACCCTCTAAATACAGTAGGTTCAGCCGTTACTTTGGCAGAATCTTTTAATTTAATGTACCAACCTTCTTTTGCTTGATCTATACATGCACTTCCAGGAACATTACCAGTGGTATCTTCACAATCAGAAAGATTATTTGCTTGTAGCGGTTTACCTATGTCTTTGTAGTATGGATAATTCTTGTCTCTTATACCTAACATTAGATTATCAGGCTTTCTTTTTTTTGTACCTGTATCATTTATTCTTTCATAATCACCAGTTCCAGCAAATAACCATAGTTGATTTGTATCCCCACCAATCGTTGCATCCATAGAATGATACATATATCTTCCATTCTTTTCAGTGGACTCTGCAATAAATAAAGTTGTACTGTCGAATATCTTAATTCTTTTCATATCAGAGTCCTGCTCCATATTTGTAAGATTGAATTTTGTAATTTTTCCCTCAAGATCTGGTAAATATAATAAAGCTCCATTAAAACCAATCCCTCTTGCTGTATCTGGAGTTATTAGAACTGGTGCTCCAGGCGTAGAATTCACTATTCCATTGCCAGTGATATCATCAATTTCAATTATTTTGTAAATACTTCCAGGATTTATCGGGTCTTCAAGATTTACTATTGTAAGATTTGAACCAACTCCTTCAAATTGTGTTCCGTATCCACCACCCATGGCAGCCACATATATGTCATCCATAATATCATCATCCCCATCCCCTTTGTTTGGAATTCTGAATATCCTAGGATCTGACCAAGTTTCACCAAGTTGACTATAATCGTAAGCTTGATCTGGTGGCTGAACTCCAGTTTGTAAAGATCCAGCTGTAATTCTTATACCAATTTGTGATGATTCTTCTTTGTCTGTAGCGGAATATTGGAAATCTTGGTTAAATACTATTTGTGTTTCACCTGTGCTTGGATGAGGTTGGACTCTGAAATTTGTAAATACACTTCCATCTTTAATTATCGTTAGATCGCTTTTAGTGATACCTCTAACAGGAAAAGTCCAATACTTTCCTTTATAACAATAAGCAGACGTGTCAGTTTTACATTTTTCTTTACTCGAGTCTAATCCATTTCCATTGTAATCGTCATTCCAGTTATCTGTAACTTGGATTGATTCTCCTAGAGCTGCTAGAGAGTATGAAGTTGGAATATAATCATGGGTTAAAATATTTTGAGTGTGATCCATTCTATAAACTCTATTATTTATTATATCATTATATATGGAGTATAAATGTTCAGGTTTATCTGGATCGGTAATATCTAAAACACTAAATCCTGCTCCTCCTCTTCCATAAGGAACAAATAAAATTGTATGCCATCTTTTTGAGCCTCGAAGTGGGCTTTTGAAATACATATCATGAACTACCATTGATCCATCGACACCAAACATAGCATTTGTACCACCACCTCTACTTTGGTTTAAGTTAGTATTCATAACATTTGGAAGATTTGGTGCTATCAAAGGAGGTACAAATCCCCATAATTCTTTACCTGTTTTCGCATCGAATGCATGTAATATTCCACTATTAGATCCAGCATATATTACTTCTTTTCTTTGCTCTTTAGATTGAGCAAATGCATCGTAACCATTCACATGTCTAAAGTAAGCTTCCTGATTAGTTGAAACAAAAGATGTATCAGCCGATGGCTTTCCAACAACAACTAATTGTGAATGATAGATATCTCCTAAAGGGTTTGCTCTAGTTTCAGTTAAGTTACAGTCTCCATCATAGTCAAAATAATCTTGTCCTCTTACAAAGTTAATCAATCCTTTTAAATCATCAGCAACTCCATCAACTACACCTGCTGCATTGGCACACCTTCTGTTGTTTGATGATCCGTCGGCATTGTTACTGTCTCTGTGATAATCTAGTATGTCATTTGTATATATTGCCATCAAATTTCCGACATCGGTTGCATTTGCCTGAGAAAAATTGTTGTACCCTAATCTGTAATCTGTTCCCGGTATAGCACTCCAAATTTTTCTAGCATTCGGAGATGGCATCACATCAACTGCAGACCAGTTACCTGCTTTTGCTGAAGTATCTAAACTTCCATCCGGGTTGATTTTAGTCCTAGTAATAGTTCCAGCCCATTCTTTATTTTGTCTATAATCAAATTGTGCTTGGTACATAGCTCCACCTTGCTCAATTGTTGCAGTAATTGATGGTGCAGTAAATGATAGTTTAGAAGCAATTATCTGTGAGATTGCAGCTTTCAATTGTGTTTTCAAAGACTCAGCTGTTGTTGCAACTATTGCTTTGTTTGTTCCTCCAGCCTTAGCTAGCTCGTTAAAATACCTCATTCCTCTGCTGCTAATTCCAGTTCCAAAAGCCACAGTAAATGTTTTAATTTTATTATTCTGATAAAGACTTCTTGCAGTTCTCAACGCTGCTCCATGATTATACCAGTCACCATCACCAATAACTAAAACATAACTATTTTGACATGGAGAATTTTTATCAACAGGAGATAAAGATCCATGTGTATAATACTCTTTTGCAATTCTCATAAATGCCATTGCATCAGTACCTCCACCCGGATTTACACTTGTAATCATTTTATCAATATCTTTTGCTCCACCCTTATAAATTGGTACTTTTAAACAATTGGCACTTGAGCAAGGAGTAGCTTTTCCTTCTCCTATAAATATATTACCCCCACTCCAACCACTAAAACCAGATCTACCTGCAGCCCATTTTGCAAAACCAAAGTTTACACCCGAGGTTAAAGAGGCATCTGTTACTAGAGACTTGATAGCTGCTTGAGCAGCTTGCATCCTCGTTGTCGGAGCTCCACCGAAATTTTTTTGCCAAGTACCACTTGAGTTAAATATTTGAACTGACCCTTTGTTAAGATCTGCTGCTATTAATCTACTATTATTTTGATCCCAACCTAGTCCCCAAGGATAATAAAAGTATGTGTTAGAAGCATCAGAATTATTTCTACTTCTTTTTCCAAATGATAGAGTTGAGTTAATTGCAGTATAATTCGCATTCAATGAAAGTTTTTGCATTCGACTTTGCGTCCATGATAAAGTCCACAATTCTGTATTATTGCTAGGATTAAATTGTAATCCCACATAACTTCCAGCTCTATAATTAATTAATGCTGATCTGTTACTGTTTGGACATTTTGTGCCAGATGTAGTTAAATTGTGAACATAAAGATAGTTACTTCGTGAATAAACTATTTTTCCGTTAGATATAGCTGATCCATATGCATACTTCTGATTAAAATCTGCACTACAATTATTCACTCTGTTATTTGAAAGATTAATTGTCTTATATCCATTACTTCCACCTACATAAAGATAGCCAGTATTTTGATCTATTGTCATATTGTATGGATAGAAACCCAGAGAATACTTTTGCATACATCTGCCATCACTAGCTCTAATTGCAACAACAGCTCTCTCATAATATGCTGTAGTGTAATAAATCCCATTATACTCCTCTCCACTATATGAATATGAGGTTCTGCAATTTGAATTCCCTTCATATCTTGCAATACCTTTTCCAGATACACCTTTATTTCCAAAACCTGTATCAACTGTCCCAGAACCGTAGACAAATTTTTTGACTCCATCCCTATAATACTGTGATACTAGAATATCTCCATTTCCATCAGCATCAGCATCGTAAGGGTAACGCATACTTGCAGTACCTCCGCTCATTCTCCATCCCATACTTCCAGATTTATCTAACATCAAAAGAACATTTGCAGGTACATCTCCTATTCCTGAACCAGGAGGTAATGCCTTTGAAAATGCGTTATTAATAATTGCAAAAAAAATTAAAGAGACAGATAAAAATAATTTACTTAATTTCATTGTTGCTCCTTGAGCTGTTGTTCTTCAAGATTTTGCATGTATTCCATAAGTTTAGTATCTAATTCAGGGCTCGATATATAAATCTGTTCATTTATAATTCCATCATCGTTTGGAATTCTTTGATAAACATAAAATTTATTATTTTTATCTATTACTTCAAAACCAGAGAATGCACGTGGATTATCTGGAGTTTCAAAATTTCCATA
Organism: uncultured Pelagibacteraceae bacterium; assembly: GCA_902603045.1. Classification (GTDB taxonomy): domain Bacteria; phylum Pseudomonadota; class Alphaproteobacteria; order Pelagibacterales; family Pelagibacteraceae; genus Pelagibacter. The sequence continues at coordinate 6,071 of CACKTH010000002.1, forward strand.
ATTCTTTTTAAAATAATTCATCATTATCAAACTTTCAGAAACTATATTTCTGTCATCATTTAACGCGATCATATTAATTGCAACAAGTTCATCATTTAAAAATTTGTATTCAACCGCAACCTCATTTAAGTTCTGATCAGGACATATATCATCCGCTAAAATTCCATAAATATCAAAATTTTCATACTCTAAAGGCAAAGGAGGTCCTGTAAAATTTAAACTTTCAAATGAGTCTCTTTTAACCCCAAGCTCTACTTTAAAATTACACGCAGAATATGAATAGCTAAATGAAAGTGCGAATATGATTAATATTTTAATAAATAATTTCATAGAAAAGATTAATTAATTATATCATATAATTATTAGCGTAAGATGACACATTTATTTTGGTAATACAACAGTACTTTCTAAACCAACAACTATAGGATCCTCAGGATCCTTCATAATTCCACAACCATAAACTCTATATGCCATACCGTCTGCCCCTAAATTATTTGCCCCCTTTTTAACACTACCACCTGACCCTCTAAAAGGTGCGGATCCGATTTTTACTATAAAGTAATCATAATAAAATTTTTTTAATTTTTCCGCTTCTTTTGAATAATTTTGAGCTTTATTTCCAAAACTGTCAGTTAATAACTTTCCAAAGTTCCAGCTCTCAGCTGTTACAACTTTTATGCTAGCTCCAATTATATCTGAAAAACTATCGAAACATAATTTGTCAGTATCTAACCAGTTATCCTTACTTAGCTGTGAGGCCCTATAATTTATTTTATTCATGTCACCTGTAAATGTTATTGTATCATCAGGCAATTTTCTTTTTGAAGTATCTCTTTCATTTGTAGATGTATTATAAGGTCCAAGGTATTGATTTAAGAGATATTTTTCTCCCTCTAGTAGAGCTGTTTCTGCAACATAAAAAGTTTGCTGGTATTCGTCATTTACATTATTACTTGTGTGATCACCTGCTGATATTACTATAAGAGCTCCTCCCATAAGAGACATTGCAAGCAATAAAACTAAAGATAATACTAGAGCAAAACCTTTTTCATTATTTTTTTTCATTGTAGTCCTAAATTTCTTGCATAGGCTGTTACTATTATTGTATCTCTAAAATATCTATCTTCATCTTCTCTTGTTCTCTTACTATTGCTCATTGCCTCTTTAGCTCTCTTAGCTATAGTTCTAAAAAAAGGCTTTGTGGATCTAATAGATATTGCAATATCAACGGTTTTTATTTTGTACAATTTATTTTTATTTGTATTGCTAGGAGATGGTGCAGGATCTATTAATATACCTTTATCATCAATGGGATTAAAAACCATATCCTCTATATAATCAGCTACCTTTTGTTTTTCAAAAGTAAAATCATCACCATCAGTATTTGGATTATCCCAGCCCGAACCTTTCCAAACTTTTACAGTTTTGAAAATTGCAAATCCATCAACTGTATCATAACCACCTGACTTATTTTTACCTTTAGCTCTATCCTCTATTTTTGATCGTTCGCAATGATAAGAAACTTTATATTTTTTATAAATGAAATTTTGTTTACTGTCATAATAACCTCCACCATAAACTATATCTATAGAGTCACATTCTTTACCAAATTTGCTTTTATCTGGTTTTGTAATCACTATAGGGGCATGCTCAATAGCGTTGGTTTGAATGTTATCTCCAAAATATCTAAATCCTGCGTTACGAATATCTCTTACTATCATTGATACCAGATCTCTTCCTTGTGATGAGATTTTAGCTCTATCAGTAACTTTAGAATAAGAATTATTTACTGCATTATAAGCAGTATACATTGCTCCCATCATTAAAACTGATATTACAATACCAATAAGTATTTCAATTAATGTTACACCAGAATTATTTTGTAATTTCTTTTGCATTAATCAATTTGAAAATACAGAACTTTAGTTTTTGAAACAGGCTCTTTATTTTGTCCTATAGTTTGCGATTTTCCTGTAGTGATCCCAACTTCTAGTCGTCCAAAATACCTCTCTAAATATATTCCAACTTGGGGACTATTCTGTTGATGACCTTTAAATTTTTTTGTGATGTTAAATTTACATGGTCTATTACGTTTAGATAAATTTGATTTGGAAACAACACTATTATTACATAAAGTAAAAACATTTAATATTTTTTTATCATAAGTTTCACCTTTAGTATTTGTGGTACATTTTAATCTTTTTTGCGAAAATCTATGTTCCCATTTATGTTTTTTATTACCTAAAGCAAAATCATCTGGTTTTGTTCTTGACGGGCCAGCTTTTGCACAGGATTTTATATTAAATGATGGTGTTTTTGATCCGCTTACATGCTCATCATTATACAATTTATCCTTAAAATTTATTGATTTATCACCGGGTGAATTTTTCTCTGAAATAAAATCTTCTGCCACCATCGTCATAAGCAAGTTTGCCTTAGATCTGTCGCTTGATACCCCAATTGAAGAAACAGAATATTGAACCATTTGAAATACAGATACAAATCCTATTCCGACAATAACAGTCGCAACTAGGGCCTCTACCAATGTTAAACCTTTCTCTGATTTTCTTTTAATTCCTAATCCATTCATCGCCATTAAATTTATATTTTTGTATTTGACCAAATCTACTCCATTCAATCAAGTACGCAGGTTTTATCAAACCAGCACTCTTTTTTAAAGGACACTTACCGCCATTAGCTTTAGCCAAATCTGAATTACAAACAATAATAAACCTATTATGATCATTTTTTTCAAAAATTAAATTTCTTTGAGAAAGTCCAGAACTAGTTGAATAATGCGCCGCATTCTTTGAAAAACAAACCGAACTAGTCGAAGCAAGATGTGTTACCACTCCTTTAACAGTTATCCTTTGAATTTCAGGATTACCTCCTAAATTTGATTTCCAGTCATCATTTTTTAAACTACAAATTATTTGAGTGTTTTGTGAATTTCTTTTTTTTAATAATCTGGTGTAACCCTTTCTTTGTAAGCCTCTTGTATGAAATATCGTTCTATCACTACCTTGAGGAATAATCATAAATTGAACAAACGAATAGTTTCCTCTTTGCACAGATGCAGTTATAGTTGAAAGCATTGTTGAAACTCGCTCAGCACCTTTTCTAACATCTCTGTCTTTGCTCCAGCTGCTAAAATTTGGATAAGCAACTGCAGATACAATCATTACTATTGCCACAACCACTAGTAATTCTAAAATTGTAAAACCTTTAATTTTCTGATCTTGCTGCACCTGGATCTATCTTTCCTGATTTAGCTAATTCTTCTAGAGATTTTTCCATAGTTATCATACCATCTCTAACTGCAGTTTGCATGATACTTGGTATCTGGTGTATTTTTGCTTCTCTGATTAAATTTTGAATTGGTGCAGTACATTTCATAATTTCAAAAGCACCAACTCTTCCAGCGCCATCTCTTGTTTTTAGTAATCTTTGAGTAACAACCATTTTGAGTGATGTAGATATTTGTGCTCTAATTTGTTCTTGTTGTTCAGGAGGAAAAACATCTATGATACGATTAATTGTACTTGGAGCACCACTTGTATGCAAAGTTCCAAAAACTAAGTGACCAGTCTCGGCAGCAGTTAAAGCAAGACTGATTGTCTCAAGATCCCTCATTTCTCCAACTAAAATAACATCAGGATCCTCTCTTAATGCAGCTTTTAGTGCTGCTGCAAAAGTTTCAGTTTGTTTTCCTACTTCTCTATGAGAAATTATACTTTTATTATCTTGATGTATAAATTCAACTGGATCCTCTACAGTTATAATATTTGCTGTTCTAGTTTTGTTTATTTCATTTACAATCGCTGCAAGAGTTGTAGATTTACCAGATCCTGTTGGACCAGTAACTAACACTAACCCTTTATGAAAATCTACAATATCATAAAGTGCTTGTGGTAAACTAAATTGATCCATATCTGGAATTTTACTTTCAACTCTTCTACAAACACATGCAGGACCTTTTATTGTTTTGTAAAAATTTGCTCTAAATCTTAAACCACTTAAAGTCACAGATGTATCAAGTTCGTGTGTTTTTTCAAATTTGTTTAATTCTTGTTCACTACAATTCATAGATAATAGATCTTTTAAATCTTGAGCTGTAACTATAACGTCAGGAACTTTTATTATTTCTCCAGTTTGTCTATAAGCTAAGGGAGAACCAGATCTTATGTGAAAATCTGATATTTTTTTGTTATCTTTTGCTAATTCTTCTAATTTTTCAAACATTCAATATAGATACTATAAAAATTACTTATTAAAGACTCTATTTTTTTAAAAATTAATAATGTATAACACTATTTTATTCTAGTAAAAGTTGAGTATATAGTTAAAATTTACATTATAAATTTATGAAAAATCCTTTTGCTAACTTAACCCTGTTCAAAAAAAAAAATAAAGATACAGAAGCATCCAGTGGACCTACTCCAAAGTCAGACAAGACCAAAAAAGATAACTTTTTTAGCAAGCTTTTAAAAAATAGGCTTGGAAAAGCTTCAGTTCAGGGAGAGGAAATTTTGGGAGTTGAATTAACAACACATGAGATAAGATTGGCTCAAGTTTCAAGCAACAAATCAAATCAATGGGTTTTAGATAAATTTTACGTTCACAAATTTGAAGGTATTGATGAAAATGGAACAGTATTAGAAAATCAAGATAAGATTGCAGACGAATTAAAATTAGCAATTCAAAAATCTAAAGTCTCTACTACTAATGCAGCTATAGCTATACCAGTAACTAGTGCAATTATAAGAGTAGTAACTGCACCTTTAATGACTGACGAAGAATTAAAAAAAGCTATAGACACAGATTCACTGTGGGAAAATCTTGTTCAGCTTACTGATAATTTAAACGATTATTCAATATTTCATCAGGTGATCAATAAAGATGAAAAGGGAAATACGATGGATATATTATTCGTTGCATCAAAATTATCTGATATTAATAGCTATACAGCAATTATTAAAAAATCTGGACTTAACGCAGTAATAATTGATGTTAAATGTTTTGCATTAAAATCAGCAGTGGACCAAATAAACCAAATTGCAGGATCAATTGAGGACTCTAATTTAACAGCGGTATTAGAATTTGGTTTAGATGAAAATTATGTAATGATACTTTATGATAATAATCCAATCATTACAGATATATTTATAAGATCTCAAGATCGTAAAACACTCCAGGAAAGTAATAATCAGGATGAGATGGATGCACTCGTTAGAAGATATATGACTCAAGTAAAGCAAGCAGTCCAAGATTTTGAGACAAAATATGAGAAAAGAATTAGGAACTTGAAAGTAACTTCCAATTTATCAAATGTTGACGATTATTTAGCAAGCTTTAGAAAAAATATGGTCAATACGGGATACAATTTATTTGATCCTTTTGATGGAATTAAAATACCAGCACAGTTAGAGAATGATGTAAAATTTAGTAATCCATCTTATTTTTCAACAGTAATGGGATTAGCATTCAGAAAGCTTGATGTATTTGGTTATTACAAATTTGTAACAGCAGTAAAAAATATTAACCTTTTGCCTAATAGAGATAACATGATTGCTCAAAAAAAGGCTAAAGCTTTTTCAAATTTTGCATTTAAAGGTGTAGTAGGTATTGTTGCTGTTATATATGTAATATTATTTGGATTTTCTTTTTGGCAAATTACAGATCTCAATAAAAAAATTCAGGGCTATGAGCAGATTGTTCAATCTCATCAGGAAAGAACAGAACTAAGAGATAAATTTTTGAAAGAAAAAAGAATGATGGATAAATCTCTTCAACTTAGTAATTCAATAAAGTCTAACAAAACTGTAAGTTTTAGAGTTCTTGCTCAGATAGCTTCAGCAGTGCCAAAAAGAGTAAAATTTAGTTCTATTGAATATAATGGTTCAGATTTAATAATGATTGAAGGGACCGCATTTAGTGATCAGGATATTTTAAAATTAATTAGCAATTTAAACAACAAAAAATTAATAGCCCAAGCATCTTTGGCTAGCATGTCTCTTCCTGAACAACAGGATAGTCAGACTAGAAAAGGTTTTGTTGTCGCTTGTGTTTTGGAGGCTGTTTAATGGATTTGAAAAATATTACGATGACAGATCTAAAAGAAAAACTTGCAACAGTTGATAAAAAAATTTTAATAAAATTTGGAGCAGGATTTGGCGCAATACTCATATTTCTAATCATTTATTATGCAATCTTAAATCCCATGGTCAAAGAACGAAAAGCAAAATTTAATGATAAAATTAAAAAACAAAATGAGATAGTTGAATTAGAAGATAACATAATTACTTTAAAGAAAACTATAGAAAAAAATAAACCCCAATTTGAAAAAACTTCTACATTATTTCACACAAAAGCAGAGGTTGAAGGCCTTTACGAAAGTTTAAGTGAACACGCTGCAGTTAATGGTCTTGTAATATCTAAGATTGAGAAAAAAGATCCTAAACCAGTATTAAAGCCTGGAGAAGCTCAGCAATCAGCACAGAATTTAGAACAAGAAGCAATTTCTTATTATCAAATTCCTGTAGATTATGAGATTAAAGGTAATTTTCTTGGATACATAAAGTTTAAAAGAGCAGTATCAAAACAACAAAAAATGTTAAATTTTGACAAAGAGACAATAAGTATAGTACAAAACGATTCAACTGGAGCGATTGTTGCGAGAGGAGAATTAACAATTGTAGGAATGCCTGATGAATTTTTTTAGATTTTTTATAATCATAATATTTTTTTCTTATAGCGGGATAAGCTATTCAGATAATCATGATAAAAAACAAGAGGTTTTAGATCAAGTAAAAGATATAACTAAACAATTAGAAGAAACTAATCAATTAGATGAAGAAGAGGAAGTTCCGCTAAATGATCCTTTTGCAGGAAATGAAGGGACTAGTGGTTCAAATTCAAATATTCCAGAAGAAGAGAGAGATAATCTTTTTAGTTTGTACAATTTTAAATTAGCTGGTTTGATTTCAGGAAAAGACTATAGTTATATTTCATTAGTAAACTCAAGTGGTGAGGTGATGACACTTACGCTTGGACAATATTTAGGTAAAATACAACTGGTAGATTTAAGATTGAATGAAGCAATTTTTAAAAAGGAAGATGATACCTACATAATTATAGATTTTAATAATTTAATAAGAGAGACAAATGAATATTAAGAAAATTTATACCTTAGCTTCATTAATTCTTATTGCTTTTATTTTGAATGGATGTGGACCAAATTCAAAATTCGGGAAAAAATATGATAAACCGTTTAAACATAATGTTCCTTTAATCAAAGATAAAGAAGTTGTAAATTCAGGTAAATCTGAGATATCCAAAACCTTAGAGATGGGTCCTAAACCAGTAGAAGGCGACACTAAAAAATTAGGAAAAAGAAAAAAGATCTCGTCTGAAACACAAAAAAATTATTTAATAATTTCTGATGATTATCCTCAGCTTAAACAAAGAGTTACATTAAAATTTAAAAATTTAGATTACAAAGAGACTATGAAATTAATGGGAAAAATCGGAGAAATTAATATTTTAGTAGGTGATGAAGTTGCAGGGGCAATATCTGCAGAGCTTGTTGATGTACCATGGGATAAAGCATTTCAAGCATTATTAGATATGAAAAACTTTGCCTCTGATGTTGATACAGCAAGTAATTTGATAAGGGTTCATTCTCCTGAAACATTAACAAGTCAAGAACAATACAAATCTGAAAGAGCTGCAGCAGTTAAGAAGAAAGTTGAGTTAGAGGACAGTGTTGAACCAATATATTCAGAAATTTTTAGATTGTATTACATAACACCTTCTCAAGCTAAAAAAACAATTGAAGAGTTATTTACTCAATCAACTGGAGGTAATGAAGTCAGTCCGGTTACAATAACAGAAGAAACAACTACAAGATCAATCATAGTTAGAGGTAAGGAAAAAGATCTTGATGTTGTCGACAAAGTTATAAGAGAAATTGATATTAGAACAAAGCAAGTTTTAATTGAAGCATTTATTGTTGAAGCAAATTCAGATTTTGAAAGAGCTTTGGGAACAAGACTTGGTGGTAAATATATGAGAGGTGGAAAAACTATTGGAGGTATGGGGGGAGGTTCAAGTGGTAATGATGAGGTATCCGAACCTGCTTTAGGTGATGCAAGTGACTCATTCGGAAACTTTCCAATTTCTGGACCAACAAGTGGTATTGGAATATTAAAAAGAACTGGATCTGCAATTTTAAAAGCAGAAATAACAGCATTAGAAAGTATGGGAATGGGTAAAACAATTTCAAATCCAAAAGTTTTTACTTTGGATAACCAGCTAGCCACAGTTACTCAAGGAGAAGAAATTCCCTATCAAACCCAAGCAGATGGTTCTGTTTCAACTTCTTTTAAAGAAGCTGCATTAAAATTAGAGGTAACTCCAAGTATTATTGGAGATGGTAATGTTTTACTTACTATTAAAGTAAACAATGACACCCCAAATAGATCTGCAAGTTCAGAGGAACCTCCGATCAATAAAATGGAGATTGTTACAAGATTATTAGTTGCAGATGGTGATATTGTTGTAATTGGTGGAATTAAGAAAAATATTTTAGCTAATAGTAAAGACCAATTGCCAGGAATAGGTAATGTTCCTGTTATAGGCAACCTCTTTAAGAATAATCAAAAATCTGATAATCTTGATGAATTATTAGTGTTTATAGCACCAAGAATTTTGTAATGATAAATATTAGCAGAGAGTCAGAAATCAATTTGATTAATATACTTATTGATCAAGATATAATATCAGGGAAAGACCTTGCTGAAATTAAAAAAGTTTCAAGTGATGGAAATAAATCTCAATTAGATGCAGTTTTTGAATTAAATCTAACGGATGAGCAAAGCATTTTAGATCTTTTAGTCCAAGATCAATCCTTAGATGTCGTAGATTTAAAATCTATTACTATCACAGAGGAATTAAAAGCAGTTCTACCTTCAAACTATATAAATATGAATTTTATAGCTCCTTTCAAAATTGATGGAAAAGTTTTACACATTGCAATTTCTGATATTTCAAAATTAAGCTTAATGAGAAATCTACGAACCATAACAAAAATGGATATTGAATTACACGCAGCAAAGGTAACTGATATTTCACATTTTGTTGATCAATTGTTAGCTGGTGGAGAAAATACAATTTCAGATATCAGGCAAACTAATGCTGAAAAAACTAAAACATTTGATTACGATGTTGATGAACAAGCTGAAGTTTTAGAAAAACAGCCAGAAGAGGATATTGAGGCAATAGAGAACGAGTCTGAGGTTATCAAATTTAGTACTGCAGTTGTTGCGGAAGCTATAAAGTCAGGTGTATCTGACATACATATTGAACCTTATAGATTTACTTCTAGGGTGAGATATAGGCTTGATGGAATTTTACAAGAACAAGAACATTTTAAAAAATTCTTACATTCAAATTATGGTGCAGTCGTAACTAGATTTAAAATTATGGGAAAATTAGATATTGCAGAGAGACGACTTCCTCAAGATGGAGCGATACCTTTCAAAATTGATGGAAAAGTTGTAGATCTTCGACTTTCAATATTGCCAACCGCGACTAATGAAAGAATAGTAATGAGGGTTTTAAATAAAGATGCTGGAGATATTAGTTTAGAGCAATTAAATTTTGAAGAGACCGACTTAAAAAATTTAAGAAAAGCAATTCATGGCACTCAAGGTTTAGTTTTAGTTACTGGACCAACAGGATCAGGTAAAACGACAACTCTTTATAGTATTCTAAAAGAAGTCTCTAAACCTCATTTAAATATTTTAACAGCTGAGGACCCTGTAGAATATGAACTCGACGGAGTAGGTCAAGTTCAGATAAAAGATGATATTGGGTTTAATTTTTCAACTGCTTTGAGATCGTTTTTAAGACAAGATCCAGAGATAATTTTAGTTGGAGAGATGAGAGATAAAGAAACTGTAGACATTGGTTTAAAAGCAGCACTTACAGGTCACTTAGTTTTTAGTACACTCCACACTAATGACGCTCCAAGTACTATTACAAGATTGCAGAATATGGGCACTCCTGATTATTTAATAAGTGCAGCAGTAAGTTTAGTTTTAGCACAAAGACTAGCAAGAAAGACATGCCCAGAGTGCAGAGTTCCAGATGATGATATTACGCCTAAAGCATTAGCAGATTTTGGATTTACTGTGGAGCAAGCTTCAAGAGCAAAGGTTCAAAAAGGCAAAGGATGTCCAAAGTGTAAAGATACAGGATATAAAGGAAGAATGGGAATTTACGAAATATTAAACGTTACTAAACCAATTAAAGAGGCAATTTTAAGAAAAGCAACAACTCCTGAGCTAAAAGAAATAGCAGGCAATGAGGGGTTTAGAACCATGCAAGATATGGGCAGAGAATTAATTCTCACTGGAGATTTGAACTTTAGAGAATTCGACAGAGTTTTATCAGGAGAGTAATATGTCATCTGAAACATATACTTATAAAGGAATATCAGGCGGTAAATACATTGAGGGTGAAATAGAAGCACTTAATCAAGAGGAAGCATCTTTTAAATTAAAAGAGCAAAAAATAATAATAACTAATTTAATCAAGACAAAAAAAAAGAAATTAGCTAAAGAAAAAGGGAAAAAGAAGGGTTTTTCTTTTGGAAAAAAGAAAGTAACTCCACAAGATGTAACGCTATTTTCTAAGCAATTTGCAACTATGGTAAAGGCTGGCTTGCCTATTTTAAATGTCTTAACAATGTTGAGAGATCAAATAGAGCATCCAACAATGAAGGAAATTATCGAAGAAATTAGAAAAAGTTTAGAAGGTGGAATTACATTATCTAAATGTTTTGAAAAATACCCAAAGATATTTGACAACATATATATAAATTTAATTAAAGCTGGCGAAGCCAGTGGTAAGCTTGATGTTTTTTTGATGAAGCTGGTGGAGTCACTTGAAAAAAGGGAAAAAGTTAAGAAGAAAATTAAAAGTGCTCTTACTTATCCTGTTGTGATGTTTACTGTTGCAATTACTGTTATGGTATTTATGTTAATCAAAGTTGTACCTGTTTTTGCTGAAATGTATGATGGTATGGGAGTAGCTTTACCAACGCCTACAGCAGTTATTATGACAGCAAGTAATTTTATGAGAGGAGCCGGAGGTATGACACTTGGCTTAATATTGTTGGTGAGTTTTATAATATTTAAGTATACAACAACTAAAATTCCAAAGGTTAGATACGCTTGGCATCAAAGAGTGTTAAAGATGCCAGTGTTTGGTGATATGATTTTAAAATCATTAATTGCCAGAATTGCTTTAATTATGGGTAATTTAAGTTCAGCAGGTGTGAACTTATTAGAGAGTATTGAAATTGCAAAGCAAGTTAGTAACAATGATGTTGTTACTCAGGCGTTAGAAAATGTAAAAAAAGGAGTATTCTCCGGAGATACACTAACTAAACTATTTTTAAAAGAGCCTGTATTTCCTCCAACATTTAGCCAGCTGATTTCAGTTGGTGAACAAACGGGAAATTTAGATGAAATGTTTAATTCAGTATCTTCGTATTATGAGGAAGAGTTTGATACTTCAGTAGATAACATGTCAAGTTTGATAGAGCCTATTATGATTGTATTCATGGGAACAATGATAGGTGGTCTGATGATTGCAATGTATTCTCCAATCTTTAATGTTGGTGCAATTATGGGTGGCTAATAATTGATTTTTTTTGTCAATATCAAATGATTTATCCAAGGCTTTTCACCTTCTTTAAATACAACAGCATCCATAATTTGTTGAATAAAAAAAGTTCCTAGTCCACCAGGTTTTACGTCGTCAATTTTTCTATGCCTAACATTCTTATTATCGACTGGTCTTCCTTTATCAAAGAAACCTATTTCTAATTTTCCGTTTTGTAGGGATATTTTAATCTCCATTTTATCATCAGTTTCTTGATTTTGGTAAGCATGTTTAACAATATTTTGTGCCGCTTCAGCTATTGCTAGTACTAGCTCATCTTTTAAATCTTGTTCAATATTTACTTTTTCAAATACTTCTCGAGAAAAACTTCTCACATCTTTTAAACTAGATGAACTAACCGCAAAGTCTCTTTGTTCTGAAATAAGAGCAAGATTACTCATTAATCAACCTAAATTTAATATTTGTTCAAGTTTTGCCATCATAATTACTTTTAGAACAGACTTACTTATGTCTTTTAATATTACTTTAGTTCCGAGCTCAGTAGCTTTTTGATGACTTTCAATAAGTACAGATATACCGGATGAGTCCATATATTGAACTTCTTTAAGATTTAAATGAACTTCTTTTTTTGCTTCAATCAAAGGCATAATTATTTCTTTAGCCTTTTCAGTAACATCCATATCTATTTCACCATCAAGATGAACAGTAGATATATTGCCTTCTTCAGATACTTTATATGACATTAATATTAATATTTATTAAATTTATAGTCTAAATCAACAAAAATAGCCCATTTTGATTACATAATGATTATGTATTGTCTTTTAAAAGATTTAATTTATATGTATACACTATATTTTACAAAATATAGGATCATATTTATGAAAAAAAATATCAAAGGTTTTACACTTATAGAATTGTTAGTCGTTGTAGCAATCATAGGTATTCTTGCAGCAGTTGGAGTAGTAGCATACTCAGGTTACACAGCTGGTGCGAAAAAATCAGCTGCAAAATCCAATCAAGCATCGGCGGTAAAGTTTATCGCTAGTGAAGTTAAAAAATGTGAGATGGGTGAAACAAAAGCAATGCCTGATAAAGATGGAACAAAACAATTAACATGCTCAGGATGGACTGGAGCAAAAGTTATCGCAGCAGCAGAAGCAGCTCTAGCAGAATTCAAAAACCCTTATGACACAACTGCATCAGCAATTGTTGACTCTGGTAAGACTACTTCAAATGCTGGTTACACAGTTTTGAGTGCTACAGGAAAAAAAATAACAGTTGAGACATGTTTTTCCGATGGAACAGCTGGAACAGAAGATGCGTGTCCTACAGGAAATGGTGGTGAAGTTAACACCATGAAAAACGTATTTACTCCATAGTAAAAGTTCTTAAAATATTTCTATGACAGCTAAAAGCTCTGGGTTTTCTCTTATAGAGCTTTTGGTTGTCGTCGCGATATTGGGTGTGTTAGCTTCAATTGGTATCGTTAGTTACAACGGCTACACTTCAATCACAAAAAGAAAAGCTACCGAGAATGCAATGTTTCAAATCACTTTAGCACAAAGTGAGCATTACAATGACAATGGATCTTATATGAAGAATGATTCAGGTAAAACATGTACCGCTAGCATAGCCAGCTCAAATAAAATTGAAACAGATTTGTTTAGTGGTGCTGACATAATAAATGAAGATTTGGAGCATTGGATATGTGTTGCTGTAGATGGTAATGATTATTTGATCATGGCAATAAATGAAGACAACTCCATAAGTTGTAAATTGGAATTACCCAAAGGTGGGACTATTAAAAGAACAAATTGTTAAATTTTAATGGATTTTCAAAAGTATCTTGAAAGAGTTAAATTTATATTTAGTGGCGATTTCTCTCAAAGAAATAGGATATTCGCAACTTTAAGCTTATGTTGGATAATATTCGTTGGATATCTAACTTGGTGGAATGGATTAAATAGCCCAATGTTAGATAAAAGTTTTAAATGGGATGAATGGTTTTGGTTTGGGATTGTTCCAGCACTTTCTCCTTATCTATTTTACTTTATCTGGAAAAAAAAAGAGTAGTTAACCTATTTTGAACATCTACTTTATATGATGAAATTTAAAACAAATATAACTTAAAGAAAATGAGATGGAGAATGTAAATCTGGAAACAGTAAAATCATTTGTAGATACCCTCTGGGTTATAGATTGTGCAATTTTAGTCTTCATAATGCAGGCAGGTTTTATGTGTATGGAAACTGGCCTATCAAGACATAAAAATAGTATTAACGTAGCTTTAAAAAATGCAGCAGATTTTGGATTAGCAGTTGTAATTTTTTGGATATTTGGTTTTGGCTTGATGTTCGGAAAGAGTTTTAATGGCTATTTTGGAACAGATTTATTCTTTTTTAAAACTGATCAAGCTGAATACATGACCTATTTTGTATTTCAGGCAATGTTTGTTGCTACTGCGGCAACAATTGTATCAGGCGCTGTTGCGGAAAGAATGAAATTTAATGGTTATTTAATCATAACAATTATTGCTACAGGAATTATTTATCCAATTGTTGGTCATTGGGCTTGGTCATCAAGTTATTTAAATAATATTGATGCTACTAGACAATTACTTGCGGTAACTGGACAAGTTAAAACAACTGGATGGCTAACAGATATTGGATTTGTTGATTTTGCGGGCAGTACAATAGTTCATTCAGTTGGAGGATGGATTGCTTTATCAGCTGTTTTAATTTTAGGTCCGAGAATAGGAAAATATTCAGATGTAAACAAAGGTAAATTCACAGGTTCAAGTTTTCCACTTGCAGTTTTGGGAACTTTAATTTTATGGTTCGGATGGTTTGGCTTTAATGGCGGAAGTAATGGTGCTATGGATGATGTGGTTCCTCTAATTTTAATAAATACATTTCTTGCAGCTTCTTTTGGACTACTAACAGGTCTTGGAATTTCATTTGCATTATTTAAAAAACCAGATCCTTACTATGTAATTCTTGGACCACTTGCGGGCCTTGTTGCAATCACAGCAGGATGTAATTCAATGACATCTGTGACCTCAATTTTTGTTGGAGTCATAGGAGCAGTAGTTGCAATTTTTATAAATGAATTTTTAAACAAATTTGAAATAGACGATGTTGTAGGTGCGGTACCTGTCCATTTAGCTGCAGGAGTTTGGGGCACAATTGCAGTTGGTTTATTTAGTGATCTTGATATTTTAGGAACAGGATTATCTAGATTAGAACAAATTAAAGCACAATTTATTGGAATTATTTCAATTGGTGCATTTTCATTTTTTGGCTCTTATATTTTGTTAAAAATTTTAAATTATATTTATCCGTTAAGAGTAAGTCCGTTACAAGAAGAGTTAGGCCTCAATATTGCAGAACACAATGCAACTTCTGTCGAACATGATTTAATTACAATTTTAGAAAAGCAATCTGAGTCTGGTGACTTAACTATTAGAGGCCCACAAGATCCATTTACTGCTGGAGGTGTAATTGGACTTTATTACAATAAATTGATGAGCAAACTAGAAACTAGTGAAGCTGAAAAAAAAGTATGGAGAGATAGAATATCAAATGAAGTAAAACTTGCTGTAAAAGTTCAAGAAAACTTTTTACCAAAGAGGAATTTAGAAAATTACCCTGTGCATGGAATTAATATTGCTGCTAGAGAAGTTTCTGGAGATTTCTTTAGCTTTTATCCTCATAATGATAGTGTTTATTTTATAATTGCAGATGTAGCAGGTAAAGGAATTCATGCTGGAATGGTCATGGCAAAAGCGTCAACTTTATTTGAGATTATGTCCAGGGATCAAGTAGATCCAGATGAAATGATGTTTCATATGAATAATGATCTATTTTTAACAAAAACTGGAGGAATGTTTGTCACTAGTATATTAGGAGAATATAATATGAGGACTGATGAATTAAGATGGGTAAATGGAGGTCATCAGCCAGCTATAATTAGATCATCATCTGGAAATTATGAACAATTTGAGAGTAATTCTCCACCCATGGGTGTAATACTCCAAAAAGATAAATCAGTTTATAAAACTCACAAAGTTAAGCTAGAAAATAATAGGTTTTATGCTTTCACTGATGGTTTATCAGAAAGCTTAAATAGTTCAGGTGAAGAAATAGGAATAGATGGATCATTAAAAATTATAGAGCAAAATTTTAATACAGAATCTAGCAAACAACTATCAGATATATCAAATACGGTAATTAATATTGCTGGTGATAAGAAGCTAAGTGACGACTTAACCTTAATATCTATAGGTAAATAATAATCTAAGCAAAATAAACCCGCGATCAAATATCATATATAATAAGCATATCTAAGAAAATATATCTATTGTGTGGTTGAAAAAAATTTAAAAATTGGAATTATTGGCGCTGGCATACAAGGTGTTTGCAATGCTTTGTTTCTCCAAAAAAAAGGTTTTCAGGTAACACTTTTTGATAGAGAGGAACCAGGGAGCGCAGCATCATATGGAAACGCAGGACATTTTTCTCCTTATGCATCTGTTCCTTTAAACAGACCAGATGTAATAGCAGATGTTCCCTCAATGTTAGTTAGCACCAGAGGACCTTTAGCTTTAAAATGGAATTATGTACCAAAGATGATTCCTTGGTTTGCGAGATTTATTTTAAATTGTAGAGAAGAAAAAATGATGCATACAGCTAAAAATATGCATCAAATTTTAGATCAATCATTACCAGCTTTTGATGAGTTATTTGATGAAGTAGATTTAGATGGATTAGTTGAAAATAATGGAATTCTTTATGTTTGGACTGATCAAAATATGAAGAGTAGAGAGTTAGAAATTAGAATTAGAGATCAACTTGGAGTAAAACAACAATTAGTTAATAAAAAAGAAATACATGATCTAGAACCTAATTTAAAACCTTTTTACCATGGTGGAGTATTCTATGATTATGCTAGACACGCAAGAAATCCGAGAAAAATTTTAATAAAATTGTTTGAAAATTTTGTAAATAAAGGCGGAAAGTTTTTAAAATTAAATATTCAAAATATAGATTTTGATGAAGAACATCCTGTTTTGAGAACGGAAACTCAAAGATTTATTTTTGACAGACTGGTAATTGCATGTGGAGCATTTTCAAAAAGACTAACAGATAAATTACACGAAAACATACCTTTAGATACTGAACGAGGGTATCATGTACACTTCAAAGATTATGACCATTTAATTTCAAGACCAATTGTTTATGCCAATAGAGGTTTTGGAATGACCCCGATGGAACAGGGTTTGCGTGTTGTTGGAACAGTAGAATTTGGAGGTCTTGAAAACTCTCTATCTAAATCGAGAATAAAAAACTTGATATTAAATGCAAAGGATATGTTGGATGGTTTACCAGAACATAAAGATGAGTGGCTCGGTTTTAGACCTACATTACCTGATTTTCTGCCGGTATTAGGACCGTCAAAAAACTTTAAAAATGTTTATTATTCGTTTGGACATCATCATTTAGGTTGGACACTTGGTGCAATATCAGGAAAAATTATATCTAAAATGATCTCAGGTGAGAATACTAACTTAGATTTACAACCATATAGTTCAATAAGATTTAGTTAAAAGTAGTCTTTTATAGTACTCTATTTAATGTTTGAAAAAAAAAGTAACATCATAATTGCATCTATTTTACTTTTTCTAGCAGCTTTATTTTGGTCGGGAAATTTTATTGTAGGAAAGATTGCAGGCTTAAATGATATACCTCCAATATCATTAAATATATTAAGGTGGTCACTGGCTTTCCTAATTTTACTACCTCTCACTTACAAAGAGATACTTGAAAAAAAAGAGTTAATTTTAAAAAATATTTTTCTCTTATGTTTTTTAGGTATAACAGCAGTAAGTATTTTTAATTCAGCCCTTTTTTATTCTTTGAAAACTACACAAGTAATTACGGGTGTACTTATGATTTCAACTGTCCCAGTAATGATAATTTTATTTTCTATTATTTTAAAAATAGAAAAAACAAACACCTTTCAAGTCTTGGGAGTCATCTTTTCTTTATTAGGTGTATTATTTATAATTTCAAAAGCAGATTTTGATGTATTTAAAAATTTAGCATTTGAAAAAGGAGATTTATTTGCATTATTTGCAATGATATCATGGTCAATATATTCAGCTCTTTTAAAGAAAAAAAATTACGGATTATCTCCAATAACTTTACTTCAAGTTGTAATTGGTCTTGGTGTGATATTTCTTATTCCAATGTATGCAATAGATTATATTTACATTGGTAATCGAATTACACTTAATACAAATTTCATTCTTGTTTTATCTTATGTTGTTTTGTTACCTGGAATCGTATCTTTTTTTTTCTGGATAAAAGGTGTTGCTTTAATAGGTGCCAACAGGGCAGGCATTTATTTACATTTAATGCCAATTCTTGCGGCAATTCTTGCAATGATTATTTTTGATGAAGTATTACTATTTTATCATTATATCGGTGGAATGTTTATTATTTCAGGGATATTACTTTCAAACAAAAAAAATGCTTAAAGTAGCTATACTCGACGATTATCAAAATATTGCAAAAGACTTTATTGATATCAAAAAATTATCTTCAAAATATGAATTTCAGGTATTCAATGAGCCATTTGAAAACGAGGATGATGTAATTGAAAAATTAAAAGAATTTGAAGTACTTTTTATAATGAGAGAAAGAACAAAAATAACAAAAAAACTTATAGAAAGTTTAAAAAAATTAAAATTAATTGTTACAAGCGGGATGAGAAATAAATCAATAAATTTAGAAGCAGCTAAAAAAAAAAAGGTTGTGGTCACTGGTACTGAAATCAATAGCAATCCAACACCAGAGTTAACTTGGGCATTAATTTTAGGACTTGCTAGAAATTTTAAAACAGAAATAGATAATATGTATCAAGGTTATTGGCAGTCGACAATTGGAGTTGAGCTTAAAGGTAAGATATTAGGTTTACTTGGCTTAGGAAGGGTAGGCTCGCAAGTTGCTAAAATTGGTAAAGCTTTTGGTATGCAAATTATGGCTTGGAGTGAAAATTTAAATTTAGATAAATGCAAAGAGCTTAATGTTTTACCGTGTAGCAAGGATGATTTAATTCAAAATTCTGACTTTTTATCTATTCATGTTCAAGGAGGAGATAGATATAGAAATTGTATTACTATTAAAGAATTTGAGAAAATGAAAAAAACCTCATATTTAGTAAATACATCAAGAGGTGAAATAGTTAATGAAGATGATCTCATTATAGCATTATCAACAAATATTATAGCTGGAGTGGGTTTGGATGTTTATGAAAAAGAACCTTTACCGGAAAGTCACAAACTTAGATTTATACAAAACGCTCTTCTACTGCCTCATATTGGATATGTCACTGCTGAAAATTATGAAACTTTCTACACTCAAATGATAGAGAATCTTGATAGTTTTGTATCTGGTAAACCAAAAAGGGTCATTGAGTAAATTAAATTAAGACAATTTTTACAGATATAAATTTTAATTTTTGTGTATAATTATTTTAATGAGCAAAGAATTCAAAGCTAATCAAAACCAAAAATTAGATAATCAAGAATTAAATGATTGGCTAGATTCTCTAGACGCAGTAGTAGAAAATCATGGTAGAGAAGGTGCTAAATTAATTTTAGAAAAACTTGAGAAAAGAGCAAAAGATTTAAGAGTATTATATTCACCAGTTCCATACTCACCATACAGAAATACAATATCTCAATATGATCAAGGAATTTATCCTGGAGATTTGGCAATTGAAGAAAAAATTACAGCAGTTTTAAGATGGAATGCTTTAACCATGGTTATGAAAGCAAATAAAAATTATGGTGGTCTTGGAGGACATATAGCAAGTTATGCATCTTTTGCTGAAGTATTTGAAACTGGATTTAATCATTTTTTTAAAGGCGGTGATGAAGCAGATTTAATTTTTTATCAATCACAGTGTACAACTGGGATATATGCAAGATCTTTTTTAGAGGGAAGGTTAACAAAAAGTCATTTGGAACATTATAGACAGGAATTAAATGAGCAGGGACTGTCTTCGTACTGCCATCCGTATTTGATGAGAGATTACTGGACATTTACCACATCATCCATGGGGATAGGTTTAGTTAATGCAATTTACCAAGCTCGTTTCATGAAATATTTAGAAAATAGAAACTTATTAAAAACAAATAAAAGAGTTTGGGGTTTATTCGGAGATGGTGAAATGGATGAACCTGAAAGTTTGGCTGGATTGTCTATCGCTTCAAGAGAAAAATTAGATAATTTAACTTTTATCATAAATTGTAATCTCCAAAGATTAGATGGACCTGTAAGAGGCAATGGACAAATAATTCAAGAACTGGAGACAATCTTTAAAGCTAATGGATGGAATGTTATAAAAGTACTTTGGGGGTCAGAATGGGATAAAATTTTTCAACAAGATAAAGATCATTTGTTGTTAAAGCGTTTTGCTAAAACTGTAGACGGAAAATATCAAACATTAGGAGCGAGAGATGGCGAATATAATCTTAAAAACTTTTTTGCAGAGGATCCAGAAGTTTTAAAATTAGTTTCTTCACTCAGCAAAGATGAAATCGATAAACTTAAAAGAGGAGGACATGATTTTAAAAAACTTTATGCTGCCTTTAATGCTGCTGTTAAAACTAAAGGTAAACCAACAGTTATTTTAGCCAAAACAAAAAAAGGTTTTGGAATGGGAAAAGCTGGAGAGTCAAAAATGACTAACCACCAGCAAAAAGAATTAAATCTTGAAGCGTTAAAAGAGTTTAGAGATCGTTTTCAATTAGACATTCCAGATAATAAATTAGAAAATATGGAGTTTTATAAACCAGATGAAAATTCAGAAGAAATAAAATATTTAAAAAAAAGAAGAGAAGCATTGGGTGGATCTTTACCAAAAAGAAGTTTTAAAGAAATTGAATTAGTTACTCCAAAAATTGAAAAACATTCGAACTTTCTATTTGAAGAAAGTGATAGAGAATATTCAACGACGACAGGATTAGTAAGGTCTTTAGGAAACATAATGAGAGATAAAGAATTTGGAAAGAGGGTTGTCCCTATAGTTGCTGATGAAGCCAGGACTTTTGGAATGGCTAATTTATTTTCTCAAATTGGAATTTATTCACCAGATGGACAGTTATATGAACCTGAAGATGCGACATCAATTTTAAAATATCAAGAAACTAAAACAGGACAATTATTAGAAGAAGGAATCAACGAAGCTGGCGCAATATCTTCTTGGTTAGCAGCAGCCACTTCTTATAGCAATCATAATTTTCCAATGATGCCTTTTTATATTTTTTACTCCATGTTTGGCTTTCAAAGAATTGGTGATTTAATTTGGGCAGCAGCAGATCAAATGCCGAGAGGGTTTTTAATTGGCGCTACAGCTGGGCGAACTACATTAGCTGGAGAAGGATTACAGCATCAGGATGGACAAAGTCATATAATTGCTTCAACATTTCCAAATTTAAAATCTTATGACCCGTGTTTCGCGAGCGAACTTGCAATTATTTTTGACGAAGGAATGAGAAGAATGATGACAGAATGTAAAGATGAATTTTATTACATAACTGTAAATAATGAAAAGTACTCTCATCCAAAAATTGATATTAAAAATAAAGATGGAATAATTAAAGGAGGCTACCTTTTTGGAGATCATTCGAATGATAAAATGAATATAAATTTATTGGGATCTGGGCCAATATTTAGAGAATGTATTGAGGCTTCTAAAATACTTAAAGATGAATATGGAATTGGTTCAAGATTGTATAGTGTTACAAGCTATTCAGAGCTAGAAAAAGACGCTAAATCTGTGTTAAGACAAAACACCTTGTCTCCAGCCAACAAAAAACAAAATTATCTACAAGAATTAATTTCCAATGATGATCCTATAGTAGCAACATCAGATTACGTTAGGGCATATTCACAACTGATTTCAAGTCATATAAAAAATAAATTTTTAGCGATGGGAACTGATGGATTTGGAAGAAGTGACACGCGAAAAAATTTAAGAGATTTTTTTGAGGTTGATAGCAAACATATAGTTCTAAGCTCGTTGTACACTCTTTACGAAGATCAAAAAATTCCTCTGAAAATAATAGAAAAGGCAATTAAAAAATATAACCTTAATAAAAATAAAAATAATCCTTGGGAAATATAGTTTATAATTTTTTATGGAATTGCCAGTTGTCAATCACCAGGATTATGAAGCTAAATTAAATGATGATAATAAATTTCCAATAAAAAAATTTGGGGAATTAGCTAGTATATTAATTAAAAATAAAATTGTTAAAGATTTCTATATTCCTGAACCATGCTCATTTGAAACTTTAAAAGAGGCACATACAGAAGATTATATAAATAAAATAAAAAACAAAACTTTAGATAAAAATGAGATAAGAAAAATTGGCTTTCCATTAGTTGACAGCGTAGTTAGAAGGTCTTTTATTGCAACTGGAGGAACTGTTCTTGCCACAAAGTTAGCACTTAATTATGGAATAGCATGCAATACTGCTGGAGGCAGTCATCATGCAACATCTAATGAAGGAGCTGGATTTTGTGTTTTTAATGATGTTGCGGTAGCAGCCAAATATTTAACCTCAAGAGGATTAGCAAATAAAATTTTAATTATTGATTTAGATGTTCATCAGGGTAATGGCAATTCTGAAATATTTAAAAATGATAATCAAGTCTTTACATTCAGCATGCATTCGAAAGTTAACTATCCGGCAAAAAAATCAGTAAGTGATCTTGATATTGAATTAGAGGAAAATTTAGAAGATAGAGAATATATCGATATTTTAAAAAAAAACTTAAAATATTTGAACCAAGAAGAGTTTGATTTTGTTTTTTATATTGCTGGAGTTGATATTCACTATAATGACAGGTTGGGTAAACTAAAAATTTCTGATAATGGTATATTTGAAAGAGATGAATTGGTTATTGATAATTTTTTCTCAAATAAAATTCCTATATGTGGAGTATTAGGAGGTGGATACAACGAAGATTTTAACAAACTAGTAGAATTGCACTCCAGTTTACACAAAACATGTGCTAAGTTTTTATGATGAAAAAAAACTCAAATTTAACATTAGAACAAGAAAATATTTTATTTAAAGAAGCAACAGAACCACCAGGATCAAGCGAATTAAATAATGAAAAAAGACAAGGATCTTATCACTGTGCAAACTGCGATATAAAACTTTTTAACTCTTCAACAAAATATGAAAGTGGGTCAGGTTGGCCTTCTTTTTACGAATCTCTACCTGATGTTTTTGAAATAAAAACTGATCATCACATTGGATATGCTAGAACAGAATATCATTGTAAAAGTTGTGGTGGTCATCATGGTCACATCTTTGATGATGGACCTCAACCAACAGGAAAAAGATACTGTAATAATGGAATTTGTTTAGTATTTAAACCAAAAAGATAAAATGCCTAAAATTTACATTTATAAAATAATAGTATATTAGACTATGTATGAAAAATTTATTTCTATCATTTCTATTAATGTGTTTTTTAATTTCAACCGCAAGTGCAAATGCTATCTCTGATTATTTTTCAAATTTAATACCTGGCGGTGGAGATACCGAACTTAGTATAGATCTTAGAGAAAATCATTCTGCCGATTATAGTTTATTGCTTGTAAGAGAGTTAGATGGGGAAGCATCTCAAAATACATTTACTCAACTTTCTTTATTTAACACTGAAAAGAATTCTAAAGATAGAAATGTCCTAAATTTTGGATTAGGAAAAAGGTTTTTAAGTGATGATAAATTTTCACTCACAGGATTAAATGCATTTTTAGATTACGATGATGAGGGAAATTTAAGATCTAGCATAGGTTTAGAAATTAGAAATGCAGTATTAGACTTTTCATTTAACAATTATTTTGCTTTAGATGATGCTGATGGTGAAAAGGTTTTAGATGGGTATGATTTGAGATTAGCTTCTCAAATACCCTATGTTCATTGGGCTGATATATTTATAAATTCATATTCATGGGATGGAGTTGCTAGAGACGATGTTGAAGGGATAATGTATGGTGCAGAAATGTTGTTATCACCTAATATAAATTTAGAAATAGCTTTTGATGATAAAGATAAATCTGGATTAGAAGATGAATATTATGCAAAAATTATGTTTGTTCATCCAGCAAGAAATAGTGCATCTATTTCAGATGGAATTAGTAGTGATATGTGGAGAGCTCAAAAAGATATGTCTGACGAAATGTTAACAAAAGTAAAACGAAATAATAAAATTATGGTAGAATTCACTGGATCTGCCAGTATTGTGAGGGCAGATTAATATGATAATATTTAGATTGATATTTGCAACAATTTTACTTTTTTCATTAACAACAAATGTTTTCGCAGCACTAGGAAAAGCTGCAGTATATAAGGTTACAATGAAAAAAGTTGCATTATGTACTGGAAAAGGTTCAGGCACTACTTGTTTGGGAGAAGTTATTATTGGAAGTGGTAATAAAGAAGTTGACGTCGCTTCCGTAGATGCCGGTGCAGTTGCTGGTTCATTTGGAAATCCTGCATTGCTTCCATTAGGAATAACATACACTCATATGCAAGTCACAATAGATAGAAAATTTTCAGTCAAAACATCAGATACTGCAGGTGAAATGTTAAAGACTAATAACGGAGATGTTTGCAGAACAGTTGCAAATGCAGACGCACAATATGCAACTGATGAAGATACAGACAAATACACACATAAAAGAGCTTTTGATGAAGGAACAGGTTCAGCATCCGCTGAGACAAGAATTTATTTAATGAATCATGGTACAAATAATGTAACAACTTGTGCAGCAACCGATTGTTCTTCAACTGGAACTGCAACTTCAGGAAGTAGTTGTACATATTGTGAAGCAATGAAATCAGATTTAGACTCAAATGATACTGAACATGTTTTAATTTATGCACTCACAAAACCATATACAGTTACTACAAAATCTCCAAAAGTAACTATGAAATTTGGAACTGCCGAAGCACTATCTTCAAGTGATGTAACCGGAACAGTATGTAATATTTGGGCTGAAGAACCTGTATTCACAGCAACAATTGAATAATTAATCTTTTATTATTTTAAAGAAGAGAAAAGGTTTCCTGATACTTCTAAGGCTCTAAGTTCTTGATAACCACCAATATGTTCCTCATTAAAAAAGATTTGAGGAATTGTTCTTTTGCCATTTGCTTTTTTTATCATTTCATCTCTTACCCCTGGTCCTGTTGAAACATCAATTTCTGTAAAATCTAAATTATTTCTAGATAACAATCTTTTTGCAGCGTCGCAAAAATTACACATGGGTCCTGAATAAACAGTGATGCTTTTCATTCATTATATATAGATAATGGTTAAGAAATTACTAGAGCAGATAATCATTTTTATTAATTTTTGATTTAATTAATTTTCTAGAATATTCAAATTTTTTTCTATGTTTTATGCTTTGGGAATAGGCTCTTTTTCTCCAAAGTCTAAATGACGATGGCTTTAAGGATCTTCTCATTATTTTAATAACCTCACTTTCTGTTTTACCAG
Source organism: uncultured Pelagibacteraceae bacterium (assembly GCA_902603045.1). Classification (GTDB taxonomy): domain Bacteria; phylum Pseudomonadota; class Alphaproteobacteria; order Pelagibacterales; family Pelagibacteraceae; genus Pelagibacter. The sequence goes on from CACKTH010000002.1 coordinate 31,354, forward strand.
TTTTTTTTTCAATTTCTTCAAAAGTGATCCTATCTGCCCATGCTGCCCATATAACCCAATCTGGACTCTCCAGAGGGGGTTCTGGATTTTTTACTCTGGTTGTAGGTCTGTGACTTTTTTTCATCAAAATTCAACAAATTGCTTAAATTATTTTAATGCAAATACTTAAGTCTATGATAATATCATTTTTAGATAGTCCTATCTAGCCATCTTTAGCTCCCGGTTTTTTAGGACTATCCTCAAAATGCTTCCCTTAGATTTTATCCTTTTTTTGCAGATCATTATTTTTATGTTTATAACTCCTGGAACGCCCAGAATCGTAATTATTTCCTATTCAATGAATTATGGTGTCCAAAAATGTATTTGGACTGCATTAGGAGATGTAACCGCAAATATATTTCAGGCAACTCTAGTAATTTTTGTTATTGGATCTTTTTTATCTGACAATCCAACAATATTAAATACATTAAAATGGTTAGGTATCGCTTATTTAACATATCTTGCATATGACATTTATAAATCGAGACCCAAGGATATAAATACAAAAGATATTTCCGATAAAAGCTTTTTTTCATTTTACAAAGACGGTTTTTTAGTTGCGGGAACAAGTCCTAAAGCATGGATGTTTTTTCCTTTTATATTTCCACAATTTATTGATTTTAATTCTAATTATGTCATTCAGTTTATTATTTTAATTACAACTTATGTTGTATTGGATTTTTTATCTTTGGTTGGATATGCAATCTTAGCTAATAAATTAATAGTTTGGATTAAAGCCAATCCTAAAATTATAAATACAATTTCTGCTTGTGCAATTATTTTGATTGCAATAATTATTGCATTTACTCAACAATACTAAGGTATATTGCGTTACTACTCCCACTTGCAATTAAATAAATTTTGTTATTAATTTAATTATTATTAATTAATTAATTAAAGGGGAATAAATGAAAATAAAAAACATTTTAATTACATTTGTTTCTGCAATAGCAATATTATTTTCAACTTCTGTTGTATCCTTTGCGAAAGTTGTTGGAGATAAAATTATTTTAGGCGCTGCAATCTCTTTAACTGGTAAGTATTCATCTAATGGTGTTCATACTCAAAACGGCTATAATATGGCTGTTGATAGAATTAACAGCATGGGTGGAGTAAAAGTTGGAGGAAAAACTTATAAGTTTGACATTATTTATTACGATGATGAATCAAACCCAAAAAGAGCAGCTCAGCTTGCAGAAAGATTAATTTCACAAGATAAAGTAGAGTTCATGCTTGGGCCATACAGTTCAGGTTTGACAAAAGCAATTGCACCAGTAACAGAAAAATATGGTGTACCAATGGTTGAGGCTAACGGTGCTTCTAGATCCTTGTTTACAAAAGGTTACAAATATCTATTTGCAGTATTAGCACCTGCAAACTTATATCTTGATGTAGCAATAAGAACAGCCGTTGAGTTAAATGGTGGAAAGGGTGTAAGAATTGCACAAGCGTTTGAGCAAGATGCATTCTCACAAGACGTAAGATTGGGTATTTTAGATGCTGCTAAAGAAACTGGATCTGAAATTATAATCGACGATAAACTTCCAAAAGAGCTTAATGATATGGCTGCTACATTAGTTAAAGTGAAACAAATGAAGCCAGACGTATTGGTTGTTTCAGGTCATACAAAAGGAGCTTTAACAGCTATAAGACAAATTTCAGAAATGAAAGTTGATGTTCCGATGTTGGCAATGACACACTGTGATGCTGCAAAATTATCAAAGCAACATGGTGCAAATTCACAATATGCATTATGCGCTTCACAATGGCATAAAACATTGACTTACAAAGATGATTTCTTTAAAGATGGTATGACATATGCGGCAGATTTTGAAAAAGAATTTGGCTATGATCCACCATATCAATCTGCAGAGTCTTCAGCTGCATTGTTAGTATTTAAAGATGCTTTTGAAAGAGCAAATACTTTTGATCAGAAAAAAGTAAGAGATGCTCTTGCTGCAACTAACATGCAAACATTCTATGGAAATATTAAATTTGCACCTGGTGGCCAAAATGTTGACAAACCAATGGTGCTTTTCCAAGTAATGTGTGATGATGCTGGTAAGTGTGAAAATAAAGTTGTTGCTCCATTAAAATGGGCTTCAGCTGAGTTAATACACCCAGTACCAAAGTGGTCTGAAAGATAAAAAAAAATAATTAAGCCCCCTAGAAATAGGGGGCTTTTTTTTATAGAAATCAAAATTAAATTATGGATTTTTTAGTCTTCCAATATCCAATGATAACCATTCAAGCATGTCTTGATGGACTTTTACTAGGAATATTGTTTGCGTTAATTGCTTATGGAATGGCACTCCAATGGGGTGTTATGAATATAATTAACATTGCACAGGGAGACCTTGTAATCTTAGGAGGATACATTGCGTACTTTATGTATCTCTACGGCATTCATCCAGCCTGGGGCGTAATTGTTTCTCCTATAATTATGTATTTTGTTGGAATTGCAATTTATAAATTAGTTATAAATAAAGTTGTAGACAGAGATCTGTTCATCTCAATATTAGCAACTTTTGGAATTAGTATTCTTTTCATGCAATTAATGAACTTTGCATTTGGAGCAGACGTTGTATTGGCTAACTCAGGTTATGGAACAACTATGTTATTTGATAATAATGTTGTTTTGCCAAACTCTAAAATATTTTCTGCTTTTATAAGTATTGTTTTTGCAATCTGTTTAGTGGTTTATATGAAAAGATCAAAATTAGGTCGTGCTATTAGAGCAACCGCTCAAAATGCAAGAGCAGCAAAGATTTTAGGCGTTGATACAGAAAAAGTTTATGCAGCAACATTTGGTATAAATGCTGCATTATGCGGTGTAGCTGGAGCTTTAATTTCAATAACTTTTACAATTCATCCTTATATGGGATTACCATACACTATAAGATCATTTATGATTGTAATTGTTGCAGGATTAGGAAATTTACCTGGAGTAGCTATGTCAGGTATGGGACTTGGAATATTCGAGGAATTTGCAGATTATATTCTTGGTACAGAATTTAGAATTGGTTCAGTATTTTTATTATTAGTTTTAATTTTAGTTTATAGAAGATTTAAACTTTCAAGAAAAAGAGAGTATCTGAAGTGAAAAAAGTTAAAATTAAGGATGATAATGGCAAACTGATTGAAGTGGATATTGAAAAATTTAAAAAACATTTAGATGAATATCATTCTACAGGATCTAGTCTTCATGAAGAAAATGGACATTATTTTACAGTTGATAAAGATTTTAGAAATAAAATAGAGAGTTTATATGAACAAAAATAGTTGGATTTTGTACATTGGAATTTTGGTATTTGGTTTAGTTGCACCATTTATTTTTCCAGCTTTTAAAGTTCAATTATCAATTCTGTGTGTATTAATTGTCCTTGCAACTACTTGGAACATACAAGGTGGTGAAATGGGTTATAATTCGTTCGGAAACATTCTTTTTTATGGTCTAGGTATGTATCTTTGTGCATCTGTTCAGGTTGGTATGTTTTTTCCATTAGCTGAGTGGACGGAAAGTGGAGGGGAAAAAACTTTCGTTCATACTCCTTCACAATTTTTTCAAGGCATGGCAGTAGGTCTTGTAGTTGCAGCGGTAGTCCCAACAATAGTTGCAGGATTAATAGGTTATTCAATTTTAGGATTAAGAGGTCATTACTTTGCAATTTGTACATTGGGTTTAGGAGTTGCAGCAGGTGAAATTTCTGGAGGTATTGAAATTATTGGAGCTGGACAAGGATTTACCACTCCTCCTTTTCCAAACATAGGTGGTTTAGAGGCAAGGGGTGAATTTTTTTATTTTTTAAGTTTCGGCGCGCTGGTACTTACATTTATTGCTGTAAGAGCAATTTATACAACAAGATTTAAATTAATTCTTAATGCGATCAGAGATAATGAAGATAAGGCTGAAGCAATGGGAATAGAGACTATGAAATATAAAATTTCTGGATGGATGATCTCAGCTTTCTTTTGTGGTCTTGCTGGTGGAATAATGGGAGGTTTAGTTGGTTATATTGATTCAACTGATGTTGCATTTGATGGAAGGGAAATGGGAGTATTCATGGTTTTGATGGCAATCTTAGGAGGTAAAGGAACTTTATGGGGACCAATTATCGGTGCAACTTTATTTCACTTTTTTAAAGAAGGTTTTTGGACATTCTTCCTCGGTTGGCAGTATGTTGCATTAGGTGTTTTAATCGTAGTTATAGTAATTTATTTCCCAGAAGGTCTGATGGGATGGTTAAGGGAAAAATATCCAGAAAGATTTGGTGAAGTTGTAGATGAAGCTGATCGAAAAGCACAAGTGGAATTAAAATGAGTATTCTTGAAGTTAACAATGTAAGTAAATCTTTTGGGGGTGTTAAAGCTAATGTAGATATTTCAATGTCGGTTGAAAAAGGTAAGATAGTTGGGCTCATTGGACCTAATGGATCCGGAAAAACTACTTTATTTAATTCAATAGTTGGTACTTATCCAATAGATAATGGTTCAATTAAGTTTAATGGAAAAGAAGTCTCAGAATTACCCGTCCCTGTAATAGCAAAACTTGGATTATTAAGAACATTTCAGCAAACTAGAATTTATGGAAAATTAAACTGTGTAGATAACATGCTTATAAGTCACAAAGGAAGTGATGAAAGTTTGTTTAAAATTTTCTCAAAAATTCCGAAAGAACTTACAGAAAAAGCAGAAAATTTACTTAATTTTGTTGGCTTATATCAGAAAAGAAAACTCAGGGCAGGAGACTTATCTTTCGGTCAGCAAAAATTACTAGAACTTGCAATGGCACTTATGAATGAACCAGAAATGTTATTATTAGATGAGCCAACAGCAGGTATAAATCCTACATTAATCAATGGAATTATAGATAGATTAATTAAAGTAAATCAGGATTTTGGAATAACATTGCTTGTTATTGAGCACAATATGAGAGTAATTATGCAATTAGCTGAAGACATATTTTGTCTTGCACATGGTAAAATGCTTGCAAATGGCAGTCCAGAAGAGATTAAAAATGATAAAAGAGTTGTTGATGCATATTTGGGGGCTCAATAATGTCTAATCAATATGAAGTTTTAGGAAAAGCGCCTGTTGCAGAGGATTTAAAAAACTTATCTTCTGAAGATATTCATTTAACAATAAAAAATTTGAATGCTGGATACGGTAAAATGGAAATTTTACATAATTTTGATTTATTTGTTAGTAAAGCTCAATCTTTATGCTTAATTGGTCCTAATGGAGCTGGCAAATCAACAATACTTCACTCGATATATGGATTTACAAATATTTTCTCGGGTAAAATAGAAATTGATGGAAAAGAAATAACAAAATTAACCCCAGCTGAAAAATTAAAAACGGTTGGCATAGCTTATATTCTGCAAGATAATTCAGTTTTCCCAGATATGACTGTTGAGGAAAATTTATTGATGGGTGGTTTTATCAAAGATAAAACAGAAGAGTCATTTCGAGAGGCAGAAAAGATTTTAGATAAATATGAAAGATTAAGGAATAGAAGAAATCAACCAGCAAAAGTTTTATCAGGTGGAGAAAGAAGATTATTGGAAATATCCAGAGCTTTAGTAATGAAACCTTCTGTTCTCTTGGTTGATGAACCTTCTATTGGATTAGAGCCAAAATATATCGATATGGTATTTGAAATTTTAGGTGACTTACAAAAAAATGAAAAGAAAACAATTATTCTGGTTGAGCAAAATGCCAAAAAAGGTTTAGAGTTTTCTGATATTGGATATGTATTAGTATCTGGCCAAACAGCAATAGCTGGAAGAGGCGATGATTTACTTAAAAATGATGATGTTGGACGTCTATTCCTAGGCGGATGATTAATTCAAAATACTTTTTCAAAGGAATTCTTTGTGCAAAAGAATTCGATAGTCCGGCAATTGCTCTCGGTTTAAGCTTTTTAGCAATTGGTGCATTATTAAAAAATTTAGGTTTTACAATTCAAGAAAGTATTTTTTCTACCTTTTTAACTTATGCATTACCTGGTTCACTTGTGATGGCAGAATCGATTTTGATTGGAGTTTCATTACTTAATTTATTTTTTGCTGTTTGGTTGGTGAATGCAAGGTTATATCCGATGACTGTATCTTTAATGCCATTATTAAAGCATCAAAGCCAACCAAGGTGGAAGTATTATCTTTCATGTCATTTTGTTGCAGTATCTTCGTGGTTAATCCTTAAAAATAATTATAAAGAAATTGAAAAAAAATATAGAGTCGACTTTTGGATAGGAATTGGAACTGCAACTTGGTTGATAGCAATATTTTCAACTATTCTAGGTTATTATTCTGCCGATTTCTTAAATAGAGAAATGATGATTGGACTAGCTATTATTAATCCAATTTATTTTACTTGTACAATGATAGGGGTGATGAAGTCTATACAGTTAAATGTTTCAATAATTTTAGGGGCTATCTTAGGACCCTTATTTTATCTTATTAGTCCTGATTGGTGTGTTTTGATTGGTGGATTTATAGCTGGAACTGTTGCTTTTGTAATAGGAGAGAAAAATGTCAGCTAATATTGTTTTAATAATAATTATTACATCTTTAGCTACTTATATTTCAAGGTTTTTAGGAGCTTTTACATCTGAAATAATAGATGAAAATACTAAAATATATAGGTGGTTTAATTATTTAGCCTATTCGACATTGGCTGCTCTTATTTCTAGAATGATAATATTTCCAGCTGGTGCACTTTCTGACAGTGATTACTTGTCTAGATTTATTGTTGTAATTTTAGCAATAATAATTTTTAAATTAACTAGAAATAATTTAGTTTACCCAACTTTATTCTCTGCTATCATTATGTTTTTATTAAGTAGCTATACGATATAAATGAAAAAAATTATTTTACTATTGTTCTTAATTTTAATACCAGGTATTTCACAAGCAGCATGTGATGATCCTTTAACTGATGGAGTTGATTATACTAACTGTAGATTTTCAGATGGACAAGATTTGCAAGGTAGTTATTTACCTAACTCAAACTTATCTTTCACAAGTTTTATACAAGTAAATTTTGATAAAAGTATTATGATGACATCTAACTTGTCATTTGGAACTTTTCCAGAGTCAACATTTGTTAGAGCTAACTTATATGAGTCGACTCTTGTTGGTGGAAATTTTGAAAAAGCTAATTTTACAGGAGCAAATATGACAAGAGTTGATTTTATGGGATCAACTTTAATTGAAGCAAATTTTCAAAATGCAAATTTAATGGAGGCTAATTTTACCTCATCAAATATGACCAATGCTAATTTTGATGGAGCAAATTTAATTGGAGCTACTTGGACTAACGGTGAAACATGTGGACCAAATTCATTTGGAGTTTGCAATAAATAATTAGAATGGATAGATTAGATACTATTCAAGGGTTTGATATTTCATTCAGTGATTATTCCAAAAGAATAATAAATATTAAAATTGAAAACGAAATTATTGATAAATTAATATTTCCTTTTAAAAAATTTGATATTACTGCTCTGGAATATAAACCTTTTACTAGATTTACACTCGCAAAATCTTTAGATGATTCTACAGGGGGAAAGCTAGGAAAATTTATAAACTCTATTTTAAGAGATAGAGATACTGGTTGTTTTATTATAGGGCCTAAAAACAAATCCAAAAAAATTGATAACAATTTTCTTGTTAAACTATCAACAGCCGTAACACACTTACTCGGTAACCCAAATTTTGACTCAATGGCTGGAAAATATTATGCGAGATTTCATGTTAAACATGAGGACAATAGCGACTCATATCTTAGAAAAGCATATACTAATATGGATCTTCATACTGATGGAACTTACGTCAAAGAAAAAACTGATTGGTTATTAATGTTAAAAATGGAGGAAGAAAATGTTCAAGGTGGTGAAACTGCAATGTTACACCTTGATGATTGGGAACATTTAGATAGCTTAACTAATGATAAAGTTGGAAAACAAAACTTTATATGGGGTTCTCCAAAAAGTAAAAATGTTGATTACAAGGTGGAACATCCTGTTTTTTCAGAAGACGAAAATGGAAAACCACAAATTTCTTATATAGATCAATTTCCTGAGCCCAAAAATATGGATCAAGGGCTATTTCTACAAAAATTATCAGACTCTTTAGAGGGAAGTCAAAAAAAGATTGTAATGCCTTTACCGGTTGGCTTTTCAGTAGTTGCAAATAACTATTTCTGGCTTCATGGTAGAAAACCATTTGTTGAAAATAAAAAATTATCAAGAGAATTACTAAGAATTAGAGGTTCTTTTTTTACTAATTAATTAATTTTAGTGATAATAATCAAATAGTTTATCATGAATATTGGATTTATTGGTACAGGACATATCTCAAAATCAGTAATCAATGGAATACTGGGATCAAAATTAAAAATTAATAAAATAATTGTTTCGAAGAGAAATTCAAAAATTTCAAGTGAACTTAAAAAAAAAAGTAAAAAGATAAAAATATCTGCTGATAATCAGGATATTATAAATCAATCAAACTGGGTTTTTTTAGCAGTAACACCAACGACTGGAAAAATTATTCTTCCAAAACTAAAATTTAAAAAAGGTCAAACAATAGTGAGTTTTATATCAACTATAAAAATGACTGAATTAAAAAAATATATTAAAGTCAAAACTAAAATAATTAGAGCAATTCCTCTGCCTCCAATTTCTCTCAGAAAAGGACCAGTGCCAATTTTTCCACCAGATAAAGAAGTTGGAAATTTTTTTAATAAGCTTGGCACATCTGTTGAAATAAAAAATGAAAACCTATCACTAAATTTTTGGTCAACTTCATCAATGATGGCACCATTTTATGAATTATTACAAACCCTAAGTGAATGGTTAGTAAAAAAGGGAATTAATAGAAGTGACTCTCAAAAGTATATTACTTCGTTATTTGTTGCTTTATCTGAGGATGCAAGAATTAATTCAAATAAAGATTTAAAAGTTCTTGTTAAAAATTCTCAAACACCGAAGGGTTTAAATGAACAATCTGTAAAAGAATTAAGAAAACTTGGATTTTATAAATCTCTGAATAAAACAGCAGATAGCGTCTTGAATAGATTAAAAAAAAGTAAGTAAAATGTCAGACAATATCTTACAGGTAAATAATCTTACAAAATTATTTGGAGGACTGGCAGCAGTATCAAATTGCTCATTAAATATTAGATCGGGTTCAATAACCGGAATAATTGGCCCCAACGGTTCAGGAAAAACAACATTATTTAATTTAATAGCTGGAAATTTAAAATCTAATAATGGAGAGGTAATATTTAATGATGAAAATATTACCGATGTACCATCACATGAGTTGTTTGGTAGAGGATTATTAAGAACCTTTCAGATTGCACATGAATTTTCAAACTTAACTGTTTTAGAAAACTTAATGATGGTGCCATCAAATCAAAGCGGAGAAAATTTATTAAATGCTCTTATTAAACCTGGACTAGTTAAAAAAGAGGAAAAAGTTATTAGAGAAAAAGCCTATGAGGTTGTAGATTTTCTGAATTTAACACATTTAGCTAATGAAAGGGCAGGAAATCTTTCAGGAGGTCAAAAAAAATTATTAGAATTAGGAAGAACTATGATGGTTGATGCAAAATTGGTTTTACTTGATGAGGTGGGAGCGGGAGTTAATCGAACACTTTTAAAAGATCTGGGAACTGCAATTTTAAAATTGAACAAAGAAAAAAATTACACTTTTTGTATGATAGAGCATGACATGGATTTTATAAGCAGAATGTGTGATCCAGTAATAGTAATGGCAGATGGTTCAGTTTTATTTGAAGGAACATCTGAAGATGTTAAAAAAAACGAAAAAGTAATTGAGAGTTATTTAGGAAAGTCAAACTTAACAAAAAAAGAAAATTAATGGCATATTTTGAAGGAGCAAAAATGACTGCAGGTTATGGGGATGGCCCTGATATTATTAGTTCGTGTTCCATAACTGCCAATAGGGGAGAGATAGTTGCTATTCTAGGTCCCAATGGTGCTGGCAAATCAACAGCTATGAAAGCAATGCTTGGATTATTAAAATTAAAATCAGGCTCTGTAACTTTGAATGGTGAAGATATTTCAAATATTAATCCTCAAGATCGAGTAAAAAAGGGCATTTCATTTGTTCCACAAACAAGAAATGTATTTGCTGAATTGACTGTAAGAGAAAATTTAGAGATCGGCGGCTTTTTAACAGAAGAGAGTTTAGAAAATAAAATTGAGGGTATTTATAGTTTATTTCCAATCTTAAGTGAAAAAAAATCCCAAGTTGTTGGTCAATTATCTGGTGGACAACGTCAGCAAGTCGCGCTTGGAAGAGCTTTAATGAGTGATCCATCAGTTCTTATGTTGGATGAGCCCACTGCTGGAGTTTCTCCAATTGTAATGGATGAATTGTTTGAACATATAATAAAAGTTAAAAAAACAAATGTTGCCGTTATTATGGTTGAGCAAAACGCAAAGCAAGCATTAAGTATTTCAGATCGAGGCTATGTATTGGTAACTGGACAAAATAAATTTGAGGGATCCGGTAATGATTTACTTAAGGATCCTGAGGTTCGTAGATCATTTTTGGGTGCATAATGGATTTATTAAATGCAATAATTGTACTTTTTAATTTCACAGTAATACCAGCGTTAGCTTATGGTTCACAATTAGCTTTAGGTGCTATTTTTGTTACTTTAATTTATGCAGTTTTAAGATTTGCAAATTTTGCAACTGGAGACATGATGTCTTTTGGAACAATGTTTGCAGTTATTTTAACATATTATTTTCAATCCTTAGGTATTGGATTAGGTGTTTTACCGACAGCACTTTTAACAATTCCTTTCGCAATCTTAATGATGATTTTATATATGCTAATTATAGATAAATTTGTATTCAGTTATTACAGGATAAAAAAAAGTCCTCCAGTCCAATTTGCAATGGTCAGTGTTGGGGTTATGTTTGTTACCCAAGCCATAATTAGAATAATTATCGGACCATCTGATAGAAGATTTTTAGATGGTGAAAAATTTATAATTAAAGCAACAGAATTTAAAGAAATGACTGGTCTTGCAGAAGGTATAACTTTAAAATCAACACAAGCAATAACAATTATCGTAACTTTAATTGTTGTTTCAATAATGTTTTGGTTTTTAAATAGAACTAAAACTGGAACAAGTATGAGAGCTTATTCCGACAATGAAGATTTAGCATTATTGTCTGGTATAGATCCTAAGAGAGTTGTTTTGATAACATGGGTCATAGCAGGAATTTTAGCTACTATTGGTGGAGTATTATACGGTTTAGATAAGAGTTATAGACCTTTTGTTTATTTTAATAATATGCTTCCAATATTCGCCGCAGCAATTGTTGGAGGAATCGGAAATCCATTTGGAGCTTTCTTAGGTGGATATGTTATAGCTTTTGCAGAAATATTCGTAACTTACGCGTACAAAAGATTTATTTCATATCTATTACCTGAACATTTAGAGCCAGACTCTTTACTCCAGTTATTATCGACAGATTACAAGTTTGCAGTATCGTTCTCAATTTTAGTAATTGTTTTATTAATAAGACCGTCAGGTATCTTTAAAGGAAAAGTAATATGAAGAATTATAAAAATGTCATCGCCGCATATTCAATCATGATATTTTTAATAATTTTGGTTGGGATATTTCAATCCTGGTCTATTGCATTAACTATTTTAAATTATTGTTTAATTTCTGCAGTTATGACAATTGGAGCAAATATACAATGGGGTTATGCTGGATTAATTAATTTTGGTATAATGGGATACACAGCATTAGGAGGATTAGCTGTAGTCTTAGTTTCGGTTGAACCAGTCAAAAAAGCTTGGCAGGTTGGAGGTTTAAATATTTTAGCTTGTATATGGATAATTGTTGCAATCATCTTTGTAGTTAAATTTATACTAAATAGATTTAATAAATCTAAATTAAGAAATTACTCAGTAGCCTCTGTAATTTTAGGTGGCATAATTTTACTAAGAGTAACTGCTACACCAGGAATAGAGGCGATCGAGTCAGTTGATCCAGCAAAGACAGGATTTCTTGGTGGAATGGGATTACCCGTTTTATTCTCTTGGATTTTTGGCGCATTGTTGGCTGGTAGTTTAGCATTTATCATAGGAAAGATCGCATTAGGTCTTCGTGCAGATTATTTAGCTATTGCAACATTATTAATAGCAGAAATTATCGTTTCAATTATTAAACATGAGGAATGGTTAGCAAGAGGTGTAAAAAATGTAATAGGTTTAAAAAGACCAGCACCATACGAAATAGATCTACAAACTTCAGGATGGTTTATAGACTTAGTAGCAAAATTTAATTCATCAAAATTAAATTTAATTAATTCAATCTCTGATAAGCAAGAAGCTTTAAATCAAATGGTTATTGATGCCTCCTCGGTTTATGTAAAATTGTGTTTTACAGGTTTATTTCTTACTGTTGTTATTATTTTATTAATTGTGACACAGAAGGCTCTTTATTCACCTTGGGGAAGAAAAATGAGAGCTATAAGAGATAATGAGGAGGCAGCAAGTGCAATGGGTAAAAATATTGTTAAAGAGCATCTTCTTATTTTTATTTTAGGATCGGCTATTGTTGGTTTAGCTGGAGCTATGATGGTTACAAATGATGGTTTGTTTACACCAGGTAGCTACAGACCCATGAGATATACTTTTGTAATTTGGGTCATGGTTATAGTTGGTGGAACAGGAAATAATTTTGGAGCTATTCTAGGGGGATTTGTTGTTTGGTTTTTATGGGTTGAAGCAGCTCCAATTGCATTATTTTTAATTAATTTGCTTACATCTCATCTTCCAGAAACTAATGCAGTAAGAGTTCACTTAATTGAAAGTGCACCGTATTTTCGTTTCTTAGTTATTGGAATTGGTTTACTTCTAATAATGCGTTATAGACCACAAGGAATTATTCCGGAAAAAATTATCAAACAATAATGTATTATATTTTATTAGGTATTGTTTTAGGATTAATATTTTATTTATCTGACAAATATTTATTTTAAAACCCCAGTTAAAAAACTGGGGTTTTAATTTCTAGTTATCTTTGCTTTTTGTCTTTAAACTTTCCACCTTTTATTTCCTTTTCAATAAAAGATCCAAAAGACTCACCAACATCTGTTAATTCAACAGCTGTTGCACCTTCATAATTTACTGCTTTACCATTTGCTAATAAATCAAGTGCTTTTTTTAATTCTCCTGGATAAATTTTTGTTCCAGGAGCATTGGCTACTGACATTACATTTTTTTGAACAGTCATTCTGTCAGCTTTTCCACCAGCTTGCATTGCAAGTGTAATTAAAGCTGCTGCATCGTAACTCTCGCCTGTGTATGGACCTGATGAATCGATACCACCAGCGCTAGCAACTTCTTTAAATATACCAGCACCTTTACCCATTGATCCCGGTAAAGATCCAAATGATTTATTTAAATCTTTTCCAAATCTGTCAGTAAGAGAGTCGCCAATCATTCCATCTGAAAGAACAAAAGTGTCAAAAGATCCTGAGTCTAATGATCCTTGAATTATACTACCACCAGCTTGATCTAAGTAACCTAAAACAGCAAGAGCATCTCCACCTGCCGCTGCAAGTGTAGCTACTTCTGCACCATAGTCACCTTTACCTTCTTCATGCGCTGTAACAGCTGTAACTTTAATACCATGTGCTTTAACTGCAGCTACATAAACATCTGCCAAGCCTTTTCCGTAGTCATTATTAGTATGCGTTACTGCTAGTGATTTAACTTTTCTATCTTTTGTAATATCTGCAAGAACTTGTCCTCCTCTAGCATCAGATGGAGCTGTTCTGAAGAAATAACCGTTATCATTAAGATCAGTTAATCCTGGAGATGTAGCTGATGGCGAAATCATAACAACACCATTTGGAACTGCAACATTAGTGGCTATTGCACCTGTAACACCAGAACAATCAGCACCCATAATAGCAACAACACCACCTGAAACTAAACCTTCAGCAGCAGTTGTAGCAGCAGCAGAGTCAACACAAGTTGAGTCAGCTCTTTCTACGGATATTTTTTTTCCACCCAGTAATGAGCCAGAGTCTGAAGCTTCTTTAAAAGCAAGTTCAGCAGAAGCTGCCATTGCTGGTGTTAGGGTTTCAATTGGACCAGTAAATCCTAAAATAATACCCATTTTAATTCCATGCCCATCTGAAAAAGCTTTTGAAGTAAAGCTTAAAATAAACACGAATATACCTATTAGTAATTTTTTCATATTTTCCCTTTAACTGTTAACAATTTATATATTTAAAATTAAATCTTATTAATTTAATTTTTCAATGAGAAAATGATCAATTTTACCGCATAATATTAATAATTTATTAACAAAATATATCTTTTAAAAACTTGCTGACCCAGTTAAAAGAAAATCAGTATTTAAACCTCTATTTTTAATATGTCCAATATCATCGGTTATAACAGCCTTTAATCCTAATTTAATATTTTTATTTATTAATTTTTTATAACTTAAAGTTAAATCTTTTTGTCTTCCCGAAGGACTTAAATTAATTTTATGGTCTTGAAATGGTATTATTCCATTTTTATCAGATAGACCAATTAATCTAAAATTCATCTCTCCTTTTTCAACTCTATTAGGCTGGGAAAATGTTAGATTAAACTTATCATTTCCAAAAAAGTTATTTACTTCATAGTCAATTTCAAAACTTGTGCTCATTACATCTGTAGATCCTAGAACAAAATTATTATTATTATTCTCAAAATTTGAAAAACCAAAAGTATTACTAAATGATAAATTGCTATTTTTATTAAAATTTTTTATCAAATTTATTGCATAAAAGTTTGTAACATTCTCATTTTCAAATCCAAAAGCACCGCTAGACTTAGAGAGTAGAAAACTCTCTTTTTCTTTTAATATACCAGTTGTTAGTGAAAATTTTTCAAATACATTATTGTTTAAATTTAATGATGCTGCGAATGTCTCTAGCGGTAAAATGATATCATGATTTATATTTGTTAAAGGATTTAATTTTGAATTATTGTAACTTATAAATAAATCATTTCCTGAGATATAAAGTTTCTGATTTAAACCTACCCCATTATTTTCTGATAGAAACGGGTTTGTATAAAAATTATTTTTTGGAATAGTATTTTGAATAGCTAAACTTGGGTTATCTAATGTGATGCTTGAGCCATAATTATATTGATTTTTTAAATTTAAAAATTCTCCTTTAAATACATTCTTTGATATTTTATTGTGGGTTTCAAAACTATTCAATTTTTCAATTTCATCTTTTAAATTAATTTCAATTTTTTGGCTTTCTAAATTTTCTTCATTTATAAAATCTGATAAATATAATTTGAAACCACCATGAAGGGCATCGTAGGCATAGGTATATTTATTTTTTAGTCCATTAGAAATAGAATTGCCTAGTGAGCTAGATGAAGTAAATGATGTTTGCGAGACAGGATATTTCTTCATTGCTGAAAAAGGCATAGCATTGCCAGAGCCACCACCACCTCCTGATCCTCCACCACCAGATCCACCCCCTCCACCAAATGATAACGGATTTTTGCTTGTAGTTATTGGAGATAAAGCTGCATAAACGTCAGGAACTCCATGTCCCCACTCATCGTTATAACCATGCTGGATTGATGCACCATGCGTTGTGAATGTTGTATTTCCAGTAGGTGTAAACCAACCGTTATTAGCTGAAGCTAGTAACCGATCTGTTAGTTGTTCGGGAGTATGATTTGGAAATGCTTGTCCAAGTAAGGCAATCATTCCAGAAACTTGCGGAGCTCCCATTGATGAACCTGAGAGCCTAGTATATTGACTTGTCCCTCCAGCGTCTACATGACTTGCTGCATTGATGTCAAAATCATCTACAACTAAACACCATTCTTTTGCGTTTCCACATGGATTTCCTCGTCTTGTAAAATCAGAAGTAGAGGCTCCAGTCAAAGAGGAGCCTGTAAAATCTGCATACATAACTGAAATCCATGCATCTGATAGATCTACAGAATCTTGGACACCATCAAAATACGCTGGCAATCCACCCTCAACACCAACATCATTATCATTTACATAATTCGAACTCGCCCATACAACTACTCCATTATTTTGAAAATTGTCTAATGCAGTAATAAAACTGGAAACAGCAGAAGAACTTCCCCAATTATTTGCC
The DNA here is from genome assembly GCA_902603045.1 of uncultured Pelagibacteraceae bacterium. Lineage (GTDB taxonomy): Bacteria > Pseudomonadota > Alphaproteobacteria > Pelagibacterales > Pelagibacteraceae > Pelagibacter. The sequence goes on from CACKTH010000002.1 coordinate 47,591, forward strand.
ATTTGATCTCTAAAAGTAACACCATTATTTGAAGCAGCTGTTTTAACTTCATCAAATTCTAATGCACTTGTACATACTCCTAATCCATTACAATTTTGTTGTAATCCCCAACTATTATTTACAACAATTGGAGCATGATTTGTTCTTGCGGTATCAAGATCAGTCGCTAAGTTTGCAATACTACTTGTATCAAAAGATGCAAGTACAAGATCTGCATCAGGGGCAACTCCATGAGTTGTTCCATTGATATCGCCTGCAGCTATACTAGCGACATGATCGCCATGATTAAACGAAGTAGTACTCGGAGTTGTTGCATCTATAACTGTTACAGTTTTATTATTATAAGTTTCATGCGCCGGAGTAAATTTATCATCAATTATAAATATTGTTTCACCTTCACCAGTTAAATATTGACCACCACTATTTTTATAGGAATGTGCCTTATGTAAATTAGTTAATTCATATGGATGAAGATTATTTCCTGATTTATCTACCTCTGTCCAGGAAGACCTATTTATGATTGTATTTTGAACAGATGTGTCTTCTGAATAAGCAGTTGAATTACAAGCTAAAACATAATCATGTATAGTTATAGTGGTACTAGTATTACCAGTTGAGGATACATTTGTTGTGCTAGCTGTAACAATAACCGTTTCAGATGTTTCATTAGTAGTATCATTTACTGGGGATAGTGTTATTGATGCAGAGGTTCCACCAGCTACAATTGTAGAAGTTGTTGATGACAAATTATAATCAACACCATCAGTTGCTGTTCCTCCAGTACTGTAAGTTATTGAAACATTAGATGAATGAGCCTTAGTTAAATTTGCTGTAAAAGTAATGGATGTTCCACATTCGCTGATACTGCTTGAAGATTTGCTATATGAAATGGTGGCTGGTCCTGATGAACTGCTACCTCCACCACCACCACCACCGACAGCTAATCCAACTATACCAGCTGCTGCAGCAACTCCCAAACTTGGACTTCCCAAGGCAGAGTTTGAAATAATTGTACTTGGAGCCAAACTATTGAAATATATAAAATCAAAAGAGTTATAAATATTTAAAAGCAATTCTTGTCTTTTGAATTCTGACAAATAACCCATATCAAATGTTAAATAATTTATGTCCTCTGTTAGAGCATATATATCTTTAGGGTTACTTCTTATATGATCATTTAATTTCTTAAAATCTTTATTATTAAGATTAAAATTTTTTTCTTTATTGTAATTTTCAGAAAAAACAGAGGGTTTATTAAATATATTTTCTTCTTGATCAATTTTCTCCAAATCTGGATTAAAAATCTCATCTAATTTTTGTTTAAAACTTTTTTTTTTAGCTAAGGCCTCTTTATTTGGAAGGTTTAGATTTATAATATCATTTATTATACCACTTTTTTTCTCAATTAGTTTAATAGAGTCATTTTTAATTTTGATACCTTGATCTTTAAAACACTGTTTAAATTGAATTTTAAAATTAGTATAAGAATTATAATCATTTAAACATTTATCTATTTCAGAATAGTTTTTAAAATTAATTGCATAAGCATTGTTAAAATTAATTAAATTAAAAAAAGTAAAAAACAAAAATAATTTAATTTTCATAAACTTTATCTATTTGGTGTATCTGTAGCTATCATTTGATTTCTAACTTTTTCTCTAAAATAAATATATACTCCAGCAGCAATAATAATTCCCGCTCCAACAAAAGTTCGAAGAGTTGGTATGGTTTCAAATAGAATATAGCCTGCAATCATAGCGAAAATAATATAAGAATATTCAAATAAAGAAATAACGGAAGGTGACGCAATACTGTAAGCAGAAAAAACGCAGAAAAAAGATATTGAAGCCACAATACCCATAACTAAAACATATGGCCATGAAGCTGAAGGGTTAGTAAACCATTCTCTCACAACAAACTGTAAAGTAGGATCAGAAAAATTATTAAATTTCCCGTCTCCACTAACAAGATAAATAATTAAACTTACAGCGACAGCAAAAATATAAAGCAAAGTCATCTGAGTATAAATATTATCTTTATCAGAAGTATATTTTGTAATTGTCATTGAGCACGCATAACAAAGTGCACATCCAACAGGTGCTAATTTGAAAAAATTAAATTCTTCAAGCGTTGGATTAAGTACAATTAATACTCCTATAAAACCCACAACAATTGCACTCCATCTTCTAATTCCAATTTGTTCCTTTAAGAAAAATTTAGCAAACATAGACATAAAGAAAGGACATGAGAAAAACAAAGCACTAACCATCGCTAAAGACATAAAGGTTAAAGAAATATAAAAAAAAGCAAATCCAAAAAAGAAACAAACAACCCTAACTAAAGTTAAAAAAGGATAATGTGTTTTAAGAGAAACTTTTTTTTTTGTTATTAAAAAAAATGATATAAGAATAGTTGCCTGTATTAAAGTTCTTCCCAAATATAACTCAAATAATGCAATATCTTCAAAAATAAATTTTATCAACGAGTCTTGAATGGAAAAAAATGCCATTCCAGTCATAATAAATAAAATGCCTTTTGTATTATCATTTGTTTGCATATCGCACCTATATCAAAAAAACTTTAACCTTCATAATTAATAAGATACTTTAAAAAGTATTTATGGAAGATTTTGAAACAATTTATGGCGGATGTATTTGCGGGAGTATAAAATATTCAATTAACAGTAAGCCTCTTTTTACTCAAGTCTGCCATTGTTTAGATTGCAAAAAATTAACTGGTTCATCTTATGTAATGAATACAAGCATTTTTGATAATTCTTTAGAAATAAGCGGTGAACTACTAAAAGCCGAATTGATAGCAGGGAGTGGAAAAAAATGTACTCATTATTTTTGTAAAAAATGTGGAGTTTATATTTATGCTGACTATGAGTTTGCAATTGGAAGATTGACAGTTAGAACAAAGACTCTTTTGAAACCAAAAAACTTTCCACCTCAAGCACATATATTTGTAAAAAATAAGGATCCATGGATAAATATTGTAAACAAAGATATTTGCTATGATGAAATGTATGACCCAAAAATTGCTTGGCCTAAAGAAAGTTTAGATAGATATAAAAAATATCTTGAGACTAATTAAGAATAAAATCAGCTGCTCTTTCACCTATCATTAAAGTTGGTGCATTTAAATTACCGCTTGTAATCTCTGGCATAACAGATGCATCTGCAACTCTTAAATTTTCTAAACCATGAACTTTCAATTTTTCGTCAACTACTGCCATTTTGTCTACTCCCATTTTTAATGTACAGGATGGATGATAAGCTGTTTCGGCTTTTGATCTAATATACTCGGTAATTTGCTCATCATCAGCTGCACTTTCACCTGGACCTATCTCTTTTCCAGCGTAAGGTTTCAATGAATCTTGACTTAAAATCTTCCTAGCTACACGAACACACTTAATTGTTTCTTTTAAATCATATTCATCTTTTAAATAATTGAATTGAATTTTTGGGTAATCATATGGATTTGAACTATTTAATTTAATATATCCTCTACTTTTAGGTTGATTCAAACTTGCGTGTAATTGATAACCATGTCTGTCAGGATCAACTAATCCATGATCGATTACAAATGCTGGAAAAAAATGAAATTGAATGTTCGGATAGCTTTTGTCTTCTGAAGATTTGCAGAAACCACCTGCTTCTAAAAATGAAGTAGAACATGGACCACTTTTTGAAAGAAACCATTGGATACCAATTTTAAGCATATTTATTTTGTTAACATAAGAGTAGAGCGTATCATTAGTTTTGCATTCTTGCTGAATGTAGGTTTCTAAATGATCTTGTAAATTTTGACCCACTCCTTCCAAAGAGTGGATAACATTAATTCCATTATCTTTTAAATCTTTTTCAGGTCCTATACCCGATAACATTAATAGTTGTGGTGAATTGATTGAACCACCACTTAAAACAACTTCTTTATTAGCGTAAAACTTTGTGACTTTATTTTTAATATTTACCTCTATTCCAACTGCTTTTTTTCCTTCAAAAATAATCCTTTCAACAAAAGAATTGGTAAAGACTTTTAAATTCCTTCTTTTTTTTGCGGGATCTAGATAATATTTAGAAGCGCTAGCTCTTTGACCTTTATGAATGGTAATGTCATACATTCCAAATCCCTCTTGATCTTCTCCGTTCATGTCATCATTTTTTTTATATCCAGCTTCAACAGAAGCATTAATGAAAGCATCAAACAATGGATTTTTGTTTTTAGATTGATTGACTGGTAAAATTCCTTTTCCACCTCTAAATTCATTCTCTCCTTCAGACCATGTCTCAATTTTTTTAAAAAACGGTAAAACATTTTCGTAAGACCATGATTTTAAACCAAATGAAGCCCACCTCTCATAGTCGTTTTTGTTCCCTCGTACATAAACCATTCCATTGTGTGCAGAGCATCCACCTACCATTTTACCTCTTGGACAAAATAATCTTCTATTATTTAAATTAGGTTCTGGTTCTGAATAATATTTATAATTATATTTAGGATCGTGCATAGCATATAGAATTGCCAGAGGCATGTTAACTTTCCAAATATCACTAGATCCACCTGCCTCAAATAAGGCAACATTAAATTTACCACTTTCACTTAATCTATTTGCGAGAACACATCCTGCTGTGCCAGCACCAATAATAATATAATCAAATTTCACTAAATTTCTTATTAAGATTGTTATGAAGGTTTTTCACCTTCGATTGCAATTCTGTCCATTATCCTTTCATGACCCAAACCTCTTCCTGGAAAGAAATCAGTCAATCCTTGATGCAGTGTGCATCTGTTGTCCCACAGTGCTACAGCATTTTCTGTCCATTTAAATCTACATGTAAAGTCCAATCTTTCTTGATGAAGAAATATTTCTTTCAAAATTTCATCACTTTCGCTCTTTTCAATTCCAATAATTTGTTTTGTATACATTGAATTTACATATAAAATTTTTTTCCCAGTTTCTGGATGTGTTCTTACTATTGGATGAGAATTAGAATATTCATCGAGATTTCCATTGCCCTCCATTTCTTCGTATTTATCTACAAAAGCTGAAGCTCCTAGAGAACTATGAATTGCTTTTCTTCCATTAATTTTCTTTTTTATATCAGCATCTAATGTTTCGTATGCAAGCTGCATATTTGAAAACATTGTATCACCGCCCACAGGAGGAATTTTTCTAGATCTTAAAATTATGACCTTCGTCGGATTAGTATTATAGCTAACATCAGTATGCCAAGTTTCTCCCCACTGATGTTTTTCACTTGCACCTTTCTTAATTCTGAGAATTTCTGGATATTCATCTAAGCCTTTTACATAAACATGTTTTTCTAAAGGTCCAAATCTTTTAGCTAAGTTTATTTGTTCTATTGGAGAAATATTTTGATCTCGAAAAAATAATACTTTGTGTTCTAACATTAATTCATTTATTTTTTTCCAATTTTCTGGCGATGAGTCTTTTAAACTAATCCCTTTTATTTCAGCACCTAATGCTCCTGCTATTAATTCAGCTTGCATACTATTTTTTTAGTTTTTCTTTAAACATTAAATTTTCAATTTTAAAGTCTACTTTATTTTTATCAATAAATTCATCCATAATTTTAACTTTTTCATCTTCAAATTCAGTCACTTTTCTTTTATCTAAATCTATATAAAGAGATAAATTTTCCATTGTTGCTGATAACTTTTTAGTTTTTTTTTCGTACATTTCACATTTTAAATGCAGTCTTTTTTTATCATGGTCAAAATATGAAACATACACTTCAACTTCATCTCCTTCTTTTACTTCACTGTCATAGGTTGTTCTTGTTTCAACAACCATTGTAGTTCTTTTGCTTTCTTCAGCTTTTTCACCGCCCATCTGAAATTTATTCAAAATATTCTCCCAAGCTTGGTCAAAAATTAACACGTAATAGGCCATGTTCATATGGCCATTATAATCTATCCAATCTTTAATAATTTTCCTTGTATCAATATGTACTGACATTTCTAATTTTTGCTTATTTTATCTGCCACTAATATTTTTCTTTGCATTTCTCGTAGTACAGGTTTTTCAATTAGTTTTCCATCTATAACTACCAAACCGGTGTTTGCTTCATTGAATTGGTTTACAATTCTTTTTGCTTTAATAATTTCTTCTGGGCTTGGAGTAAAAATTTCATTTAGAATATTTATTTGTTTTGGATGAATTGACCCTTTGCCTGTAAACCCCAAATCTTTTACAAGTTGAGCCTCTCTTTTCATTCCATCCATATTTTCTAAATCCAAATATGGAACATCTATTACATCCACGCCAACACTAGCACCTGCATGAACTAATCTTGATCTTGCATACACAAGATTTTCAAATTTATTCTTTACCCTTAACTCTGCAGCCATATCTTCTCCTCCAAAATATAAGGCAACTATTCTCTCGCTAGAATGAGCAATATCATAAATATTCTCAAGAGCTTCATTAGTCTCCATAATAACATGAAGATCAGTATTTAAGCCACTATCAGTTAATAAATCGTCTATAAATTTAATTTCATCAGGAGTTTTAATTTTAGGCAACATTACTGCTTTGATTTTAATTTTACTTGAAATGAACGCTTCTAAATCTAAAAGACCATGTTTTGTTCTTTGACAATTAAATCTAACTACTAACTCTACATCATTTTTTATTTCAAGATTTTTTAATGCATCAATAGTTTTTTTTCTTGCTTCATCCTTATCTTTAATAGCTATTCCATCTTCTAACTCAATACAAACCATATCTGCACCTGAAGCTATTGCTTTTGGAAACATCTCTGGTCGAAGACCTGGGGTAAAAATGAAGCTTCTTCTTACTCTTATTTTATCAAATTCCATTTAGCTCTTATATCTTATAATTTTTGATGTTATGATAATATACTTTTTTATAATAAAAAATGAATAATAAGGTCTTCATATCATGTGCACTTACTGGATCTGGTGATACAGCAAGTAAACATCCTGATTTACCTAAAACTCCTGAGCAAATTGCAAAAGCAGCAATAGAATCTGCTAAAGCAGGTGCTGCAATTGCCCATATCCATGTAAGAGAGGAAGATGGAACTCCAAGTAGAAGACTTGAGCTTTATAAAGAAGTAGTTGATAGAATAAGATCTTCGGAAACAGATGTCATTCTTAATCTTACAACAGGTATGGGTGGTGATTTAGATATCGGTCAAGGCAAGAACCCTTTAGACTTTGGTCCAATGACAGACATTGCAAATGTAATGGAGAGAATTGCTAATGCAGAACAATTTCTTCCAGAAATATGCACACTCGATTGTGGTACATTAAATTTTGGAGACAGCTCTGTTATCACAGTCAATACGCCTAATGATTTAAGAAAAGCTGCAAAAAAACTTCAAGAAATAAAAGTTAAACCAGAAATAGAAGCTTTTGATTTAGGTAATATGTGGTTTGGTGCTCAATTATATAAAGAGGGATTGTTAAGTGATCCACCTCTTTTTCAAATGTGTTTAGGTATTCCATGGGGAGCACCTGCAACACCACTAGCTATGCAAGCAATGAAAGATATAATGCCCAAAGAAGGTATATGGTCAGGTTTTGCAATATCTAAAAATGAAATGCCATATGTCGCTCAAACTGTTGTAATGGGAGGCAACCCTAGAGTTGGATTAGAGGATAATTTATATTTATCTAAGGGTAAATTAGCAACAAATCCTCAATTAGTTGAGAAAGCTATAAGGATCGTTACAGATCTTGGTGTTGAGATAATGTCACCTACAGAAACAAGAGAAAAATTAAAGCTTGTAAAACACAAGTAATGTCAAAAATTAAAACTGTTGGAATAGTTGGTACCGGTGTAATAGGGACAGGCTGGATAATTAGAAATTTAGCACACAATAAAATTGTTCATGCGTATGATCAAAACAAAAATCTTAAAAATTATGTTTTAAAAGAAATAAAAAGAACTTCAAAAAGTATAAAAAAACTTTTTGGAAAAAAAATTTTAATTAAAAATTTAAAATTCTTTAATTCTTTAGAAAAGGCTCTTTCAAATGTAGATTTTGTTCAAGAAAGTGTATTAGAGAATTATAAAGTTAAAACTGATCTAATCCAAAAAATCTCTAAATATGTAAAATCAAATGTAATTATTTCCTCGAGTTCGTCAGGACTTTTACCCTCTAAAATTTTTTCTAAGAGTAAAAATCCACAAAGGGGCATAATCGGACATCCATTTAACCCAGCATACTTGTTGCCAGCAGTTGAAATAGTTCCTGGAAAAAAAACCACAAAAAAATTTCTTTTAGACGCAAACAAATATTACAAATCAATCTCAATGAAGCCAATCGTACTTAAAAAAGAATTACCAGGTTATTTATCGGATAGACTTCAAGAAGCATTGTGGAGAGAAGGTTTACATATAATCAACGAAAATTATGCTACAACACAAGAATTAGATCGTGCAATAGAAGATGGACCAGGTCTTAGATACTCAATAATGGGTACATTTTTAACATTTCATCTTGCAGGAGGTGATGCGGGAATGAAACATATGTTAAAACAATTTGGTCCAGCTTTAAAATTACCTTGGACAAAATTAAAAGCTCCAAAGTTAACAAATAAATTATCTGATAAGCTTATAACAGGCACAAAAAATCAAGCAAAAGGTAAATCAATTAATATGCTTTCAAATATTAGGGACCAATATTTAGTAGATGTTTTGAAAATTAGAAAAAAATATGAGAATAAAATTAGAAATTGATGAAAGAAAAAATTTTTATAAATAAAACTGGTGGATGTATTTGTGGTGATATAACTTTTAATGTTAAGCTTGACGAAGTCCCTCTAGTATTCAATTGTCATTGCATTGATTGTAGAAAAAAAATAGGAGGAATGATGACAATTATACTACTTAGAGACGGAGCAATAGATATAGATAAGTCTAAATTAAAAATTTATGAACATGAAGGTGGTAGTGGCAATAAAATAAAAAAACATTTTTGTGGGAAATGTGCCGCTCCTATTCTAACTTATGTAGAAAAGTATAAAAAATACTATTTATATGCAGGTTTGCTAGATGATATTAGTTTTTTAAATAAAGCGGAGAACATACACTTTAAAGAGTCTCATTTTCCATTTATGGAAATAAGTGAAAAAAATATTAAAGTTTAAATACTAATGCATTTTTAAAGTATTGCCGTCTACAGCAATTACTTGTCCAGATATCCTTGGTGCATCATTCGAAACTAAAAAGCTACAAATTCTTCCAATATCCTCTTCATAAACCCAGGTATTCATTGAAGTCATTGAAACAAATTCTTTTTCTATTAATTTTTTTGAAACATTTAAAAACTTTGATTTATCTCTTATCACTCTACCCATTCTATCTCCCTTAATTGTTCCAGGACAAATAGCGTTTACTCTAATTTTAAATTTTCCTAGTTCCATTGCCAGCGTTTTGGTTATACCTATAACTGCCCACTTACTTGCACAATAAGGAGATCTTAATGGAAATCCAAATATACCTGCTGTTGAAGATAAATTTATTATAGCTCCACTTTTATTTTTTTTAAGCATAGGAATTGAATATTTTGAAAAATAAAAATGGCTAATAACGTTTACCTTTAATGTATTTTCCCAATCCTTACTTTTTAATTTTTCAAGCGTTCCAGTCGGCCCAGCAATTCCAACATTATTTATAAGAGCATCAATTTTTTTTGTTTTTTTTAATACTTTGCCAAAAAAATTCTTTACTTGGTTCTCATCTGAGGCATCACACTGAAATACAAATAATTTTTTATTATTGAGCTTGTGTTTCTTACATTTATTAAGAAAATTTGAGTTGATATCACAAAGATATACTGTTGCACCTTTATCTAAAAATATTTTTGCAGAACTCCATCCAATACCTGAACCACCTGCGGATATGATTATTTTTTTATTTTTTAAGGTTATGCTCATTTTTTATTTTAAAAGATAATTCAAACTAATA
>CACKTH010000003.1 GCA_902603045.1 uncultured Pelagibacteraceae bacterium
ATGTCTCATAATTTGATTTAATCTTGTACCCTTTTTAATCTCTTCTTTTACATACTCAATTAATTTCTCAACAACTTCTTGTCTTGTCAAAACTTCACTATTGTTAAAAATTTTATTTTCAATATCTGCTAACATATAAGGAGAATGATAAATATATCTTCCAATCATAACACCATCTACATTATCTAAATGTTCTTTAATTTGATCAGTGGAAGTTATGCCACCATTTATTATTATTTCTAAATTTTGAAAATCTTTCTTTAATTTATTTACGTATTCATATTTCAAAGGTGGAATATTTAAATTTTGTTTAGGTGTAAATTTTCCTAGCATTGCCTTTCTGGCATGGATTATAAAAGTTTTAACACCTGTATCTTTCAAAATATTTATAAAATTATATAAATTTTCATATTGATCAATATTGTCATATCCAATTCTAGTTTTGACCGTTACAGGAAGTGATGTTTTTGATATCATGGAACTTAAGCAATCAGCTACAAGATTAGGTTCTTGAATTAAACAAGCTCCAAATCTATTTTTCTGAACTTTTTTACTTGGACAGCCTAAATTTAAATTTATTTCATCATAACCAAATTCTTCTCCTAAATGAGCAGCATTTCCTAATAATTTTGGAGAAGAGCCTCCTAACTGCAGAGCAACAGGTTTTTCCCTCATATCAAATTCCAATAGTTTCTTTTTATCTCCTCTATCAATAGCTTCTGAGACAATCATTTCAGTATAGAGAAGAACGTTTTTACTGATTAATCTTAAGAAAAATCTTTCATGTTTGTCTGTGCAATCCATCATAGGAGCAACAGAAACTGTTCTATTTAATCTAGACATATTTTTTGAGTTTGCTTGATATATTAATTTTCTTTTCGTTTACATACTCTTGATGATTTTGCTCAATTTTTCCAAGTTCATATTTATAATTAACCATTATTCCAAATGATCTTTTAAAACCTACATCGGACACATTTGCATTTATTACAATATCTTCAATTTCTGCACCGTTGTTTAGATGAAATCTACAAACATCATTAATGGGAAAACCTAGATCATTTTTTTGAATGGCTAAATAATTTAGAGCAATTTTTGTGAGTAAATCTTTATTGTCTATAAATTTTCTATCTCCAATTTTTAATCCTAATGATTTTAAAAATTCAACCTTAGGAAAGTTTTCTTTTTTAACTATTTCTCCTAATTTTTCATTATCTAAAGACTTAACCCAATCGGCAAAACCTATCATTGGAGAAAGTGTTCCAAAATTCTTTACATCAGGTAGTTCTTCTTGCAATTCGTATACAACTCTTTTGATTAAAAAATTACCTAATGTAACTCTTGAAAGCCCCTCTTGACAGTTACTAATTGAATAGAAAGTTGCTGTATCATAATCTTCCTTTTTTCCATCATTAGGTCTCGTTAACTCTTGAATAGATTTAGCTAATCCTTTAGTTAGTGCAATCTCAACAAAAATAATTGGTTCTTCATCTAAAGCAGGGTGAAAATAAGCAAAAAATCTTCTATTTTTTCCAAGTCTAATTTTTAATTCATTCATATCTTTCATTGAATGAACTTTCTCATATTTTAGTAATTTTTCTAATATTGCTGCTTTAGTATCCCATGTAATTTTTCTTAATTTTAAAAATCCAGGATTAAACCAATTTTTAAATATATCTATGAGATCATAGTCTAAATCTTTTAATTCTGGATTTTTAATTAGAAAAGTTTGTAAATCCTCTCTTAAAGAAACTATTTCTGGTGTACCATTTGGTGCCATATTTAATCTCTTAAATAATTCTTTACGTTTGCCTGATGATATTCTTGATAAATTTAAAATTGACCTACTATTTTTGTTTTGACTATAATCTTTTATTGCCTCATCTATGCTATCTGAATTTGGTTTATATTTTTCATTAACTTGTAATAAAAATTTTAATTTTTCATCGTAAGATAAGTTATGATACCTAAACAACACATCTCTTGCTAATGTAATTCCAAATGCTGCTCCTTTTGATGATAACAGGTCATCACATAGCTCAATCAAATCTCTTTTTTTAGAGAATTTTTTTAATGATTTTTTCTCTAAAATTTTTTGACCAGCATCAGCAATTGTCTCGAATATTCTTTTTATATTTAACATGATGTTTTTTATATATTAAAAACCTAAACTTTTACCCATTATTTTGTCAGGTAACCAGGTCACAATCTCAGGAAAAATACACAAAATAAGAATAGCTAAAGCCATGATTATCATAAATGGTATAGATCCTTTTAAAATTTCTGACAAACTAACATCTGGTGTTATACCTTTGATTATATAAAGGTTTAATCCAACGGGTGGAGTAATAAGACCAATTTCCATATTAATTGTAAATACAATTGCAAACCAGTAAGGATCAAATCCTAGTTGAGTTATAACTGGCAATAATATTGCTGAAGTCATAACAATTACGGCAACTGGTGGTAAGAAGAAACCTGCTATCAGCAGAAATATATTTATTAAAATAAATACTATCCATTTATTAGAGCTCATCTCTACCATACTTTGAGCTAATGATTGAGTTACGTAAAGTTGTGATAATGTAAATGCAAAAAGATATGAAGCTGCGATGATAAACATTATCATCACACTTTCTTTCATTGAAACTTTAACTATATTCCATATTTTTTTTGGTTGGTAAATTTTGTAGACAACTGCAATCAAAACAAAAACTAAAAAGGCCCCAACCCCTGAAGCCTCTGATGGAGTGGCAACACCACCATATAAAACATATAAGACACCAGCAATGATTGCTAAGAAAGGAAATATCCTTGGTAAAACCTCAATTTTTTCTTTAAAAGTTGGTGGAGTTCTATTTTTTAAAGCTTTAGCTGAATCCTTGTCTATAAAGTAACTGTGTATAAGTGCCCAGATAGCAAACATACCTGCAAGCATAAATCCAGGTATCAATCCGCTTAAAAATAATCTTCCAATTGATGTTCCAGTTGCAATTCCATAAACAATTAAAACAATACTTGGAGGTATTAAAACTCCTAATGTTCCTCCCGCTGCTATAGTACCTGTTGCAATTTGATCTGAGTATCCTCTTTTTCTCATTTCAGGAATTCCCATGGTACCAATTGCAGCACAAGTTGCAGGACTAGATCCACTTAGTGCAGCAAAGATTGAACAAGCTCCTATGTTAGAAATTACTAGTCCTCCGGGCACCCTCCATAACCATCTGTCTAATCCTGTATATAAATCTTTTCCAGCTGGTGAATTGGCAACTGCCATTCCCATTAAAATAAACATTGGTATTGAAAGCAGAACAAATGAATTTAAACCTGCATAGAAAGTTTCAGCAAAAACATCTAACATTTGGAAACCTTCGAAAGCTACTAAAAGAGCTATGGAAACAAAGCTTAAACCAAAAGCAATTGGTATTCCCGAAAATAAAACTATCAAAGTAAAAACAGCAACGATTATAGCAATTATTAATGGATCCATTAGTTAGCATCCTTTTCGTCTGTAAGCTTAATAATCTCTGCTATGTATTGTAAAATCATTAATGCAGCACCTATCATCATTGAAGAATATGGTATCCACAAAGGAGGGTCCCAAACTGTTCCTGTTGAATAATTTTTAGTAAACGCTTCTTCAACCATTAAAAATCCAAAATAGAATAAAATTAAGAAGAATAATAAACTGACTAATGAGGTAAAAATTTTAAGTCTTAAGATATTTTTTTTTGATAAGAAGTCATAGATCCACTCCATGCTTACATGGGCTTTTTCACTTAAAACATATGCACTTCCTATAAATGTTGAAGCAACAAGAAGCATTGTAACAAGCTCTGTTTGCCACGTTATTGCTCTTTGAAAGAAGTATCTTTCAAAAACTAATTCTACAATTACAAGAATTGATAACAGTAAAGCTAGAACTGCAAAAGCTCCACAAGCTCTTGCAACATAATCACAGAATTTTAAGTATTTTTCTTTCATAAAAAAACCCCTACTTATAGAGAATAAATAGGGGTTCTTTATATATTATTTTATTTAACTGCTAAAGCCATTTCCATTAGCTTATCGCCACCTGGAACTTTTTCAGCAAAAGCTTTGTGAGATGATTTTATTGCAATATCAACCCATGCAGCGTGATCCTTAGCATCCATATACACTAATTTAACACCTGCAGCTTTGTATGCTTCCTCAAACTTTTTATCTAAGTTTTCTACTTGAGCTGTCATATATTTCTCAGCAACTTTTCCTGCTTTCATCAAAGCCACTTGCTGGCTTGAATTTAATGCATTGTAGCTTTTCTTAGACATTAAAATTGGCTCATACATAAACCATAAACCAAATTTCCCTGGAGGGGTTGCACATTTTACTTGTTCGTAAATTTTGTAACTTACAAAACTTCCTGAACTAGTATTTGCACCTGTTAATACACCAGTTTGTAATCCAGTATAGATTTCAGATGATGGCATACTTTGAATACCTGCACCAGCAGCCTCTAACATTTGGTTGAAAGCTTTTCCTGCAGCTCTCATCACTTGTCCTTTGGCATCACTTGGATTCTTGATACATTTAGTTTTTGATGCGAAACCACCACCTAACCATGCATCAGATAATACTACAACACCAGCATCACTGATTATTTTTTTAATCTCAGTCATCATTGGACCTTTATTAAATCTCAATGCATGCTCGTGATTTTTTACAGTTCCTGGCATTAATGTAGCATCAAACTCTGGATGGAATTTTGACGCATAAGCTAATGGGAAAGCAGAAATATCTAATTGACCTGTAGTCATAGGCTTCCACTGTTCTTTTGGCTTATAAAGTGACTTAGCTGGATAAATTCTAATTTCTAAATCAACGTTTGCTTTTTTCACTTCATCAGCAATAATTTGTACCATTTCATGACGTGGGTCAAAAGAGCCATCAGCTCTTGGTGTACCTGGCCATTGGTGACTTGCTTTTAATGTAACTGCATATGCAGATCCTACTATTGAAAAAGCTATAATTATTGAAGACAAATATAATGTTATTTTTCTTAACATAGTTTTCCCCTTTTTATTTATAATGATGATATTAAATTGAACTTGAACAGAAGAGTCAATATAAGGAAATGACGTACTTACTATGGATGGTCCTTTAAAAAATTTGTTAGTTGTTGATCTTACTAGGGTTTTAGTAGGTCCATATTGTACAATGATTTTATCTGATCTCGGTGCACGTGTAATTAAAGTAGAAGCACCAGAAATTGGTGACGATTCGAGAAAGTTTGGACCTTTTGTGAAAGACTATTCAGCATATTTTATGTCACTGAATAGAGGTAAGGAGAGTATTGCTCTTAATTTAAAAAATGAAGATGACAAAAAAATTTTTGATAAAATTTTAGCAAAAGCAGATATTTTAGTAGAAAATTTTAAACCAGGTACTTTGAAAAAATGGGGATATGGTTGGGAAGATGTAAGCAAAAAATATCCAAAATTAATTTATGCATCTGCATCTGGTTTTGGTCAAACTGGACCTTTAAAAGAGTTGCCAGCTTATGACATGGTCGTTCAAGGGATGGGTGGACTGATGAGTGTTACAGGTCATCCAGATAGTGAACCAACAAGAGTTGGAACCTCAATTGGTGATATCACAGCAGGTCTTTTTACTGCAATTGGAATTAATGCAGCATTGTTTGATAGACAAAAAACTGGCAAAGGAATGTTTATAGATGTTTCTATGTTAGACTGTCAAATTGCAATTTTGGAAAATGCAATTGCAAGATATTTATCTAAAAATGAAATTCCTAAACCTATGGGATCTAGACATCCTTCAATCGCTCCGTTTGAGGCATTTAAAACAAAAGATAGTTATATAATCATTGCTGCAGGTAACGATAAATTATATGAAAAACTTTGTGAAGTTTTGGGAATACCTGAGATGATCAGTGATAAAAGATTTAATACCAATTCACTCAGATGTGAAAATATGAATAAACTGAAATCAATTTTTGAAGATAAACTTTCTTCAAAAAATACTTCTGAATGGGTAAGTGAAATGGAAAAATTAAAGATACCTTGCGGACCGATATTTAATATTAAAGAAGCAGTAGAAAATCCTCAAGTCGAAGCAAGAAACATGATTGTTAAAGCCTATCATAAAGTAGTTGGTGATTTTAGATTAGCAGGCAATCCTATAAAATTGTCTTCATACGAAGATAAAAGCACTAGAGGAGATATTCCTGATTTAGATGAACACAGGGAACAAATATTAAAAGAGTTTTCTTAATTAAGAATTATTTTCTTCTTCGTTTACGTTGTCTGAAATTTGTTCTTCAGCTTCAGAAACTTGATCTAAAGAAAAGTCATCGTTATCTTCAGACTCATTTGGAGCTTCTACATTAACATCAGGTTGAGCTGATGGTGATAATTCAGCAAGATCTTCTTTTGAAACTTGAATTTTTTCAGGGATTTTTCTAGCTCTTTTAGATGGAAGAATTGGTACACCACTTTTTGAGATTTCACCCTTGTATTGATTTTCAAAATCATCACCAATATCTTCATCTTCTTCAGCAGTATCATCAATTTGCTCTACATGTTTTCTTAATTTGTAAACTGCAGTATCGGTTAAATCTGGAACTTTAATTGTTTCTTCAGCTATTTCTCTTAAAGCAATAACTGTGTGCTTGTCGTTATCTCTATCTAATGTAGGTTCAATTCCTGAATTAAGTTGAGTGGCTCTTTCTTTAGCAACCAAAACTAATTCATAAGGGCTATCTACTTTGTCTATACAGTCTTCAACGGTAACTCTTGCCATGGGCGATTAAATATACTCCAAGATCAACAAAATCAAGTATTTTTATACTAAAATTGGATTTAATTTTTTTCTAACAAAAAAAAGAAGAATAAAAGAAATAAGTATATAAAGTGCAGATATTATAGCAATTTTCTCAATTGAAAATCCAATGTCAATTAAAATTCCAAAAAGAGCAGTTCCGAAAGCAGTTGAAAAAACCATGAGAGCAGTTGTTAAGGCTTTAATAGATCCAATATGCTTTACACCATAAACTTCAGCCCAAGTAGAAGATCCCAAGACGTTTGCCAAACCATTTGATATTCCAATTAAACCTAAAAATATAAATGCAGTAAATTGTGCATCAAAATAAATAATTACAAAAGTCGATAGAAATAAAGGAATATTCATAAAAATTAAAAGTTTTCGACTCGTGAATTTATCAATTAAAAAACCAGATATTAAAAGTGTAATTACTGAAAATATTGAATAAGACATAAAAGACTGTGCAATTACAAATGGTCCCCAGTTTTTTGATTCAGTAATAAATGATTGATAAACAAATACACCAGTTGCAATCCAAGGCATGGCCAGCATATTCATGCTTACTATATAAAATTTATAATCTTTTATTACTTCAATTCTTTTCCATTGCTTAATATTTTCCTCTTTAAATTCTTCACCTTCAGTGCTTTCTCTCGTATCAAGTTTAACAGTTCGAACTAAAAAGAATGATGCAATCGGTAAAAATATTAAAATTAATATAGCAATTACTGTCCAAATATTTTGCCAAGTTGTTAATGACAACAAAAATACCATTAAAACAGGTAAAATAAATTCAGCACTAGATAAACCAAACCAGCAAATACTTAATGCCCTACCCCTTGATTTTGTGAAATATCTTGAAACTGTTGTTGTTGCAGTATGAGACATCATTCCTTGACCTGAAAATCTCATTAAAAAAATTGCAATGAATAAAAAAAATATTGATGAAATTTTTGAAAAGAAAAAACAAGAAAACGATAAAAGTAATGTTACATAGATTGCAAATCGGAAAATATTTATATCATCGATTTTCTTTCCAACCCAAATAAGTAGTAAACTACTGCACAATGTTGAAGATGCATATATTGAGCCAAATTGTCCATGAGTTATCGATAGTGTCTCTCTTATACTTGTATTGAATATTCCAAGAAAAAAACTCTGTCCAAAGCTTGAAAAAAATGTAAATATAAATCCAAATACGATTACTTTTAAACTTAAATTTTTAAACATAAAAAAATATGACTTCTAAAGTTGCTTTCATAGGTCTTGGTGTAATGGGTTATCCAATGGCAGGATATATATCAAAAGCAGGACATAATGTAACTGTTTTTAACAGAACAAAATCAAAAGCAGAAAAATGGGTTGGTGAGTACAAAGGCAATATGGCTGACACACCATCTGAAGCTGCTAAAGATGCTGATTTTATTTTTACGTGTGTTGGAAATGATGATGACTTAAGACAAGTCTCTTTAGGTGATAATGGGTTATTTCATAATGCTAAAGAAGGATGCGTATATATAGATAATTCAACAGTGTCTGCTGAAATTTCTAGAGAACTTTATAAAGCTGCAAAAGATAAAGGATTTGGGTTTTTAGATGCTCCTATATCAGGAGGACAATCAGGTGCTGAAGGTGGGATATTAACTGTCATGGTTGGTGGCGATGATGGTGATTTTAAAAAAGCAGAGCCAATAATTGATTGTTATAGTAAAAAAGTGACTTTGATTGGATCATCAGGCAGTGGACAATTAACTAAAATGGTTAATCAAATGTGTATAGGAGGTTTGGTTCAAGGATTATCAGAAGCAGTAAATTTTGGAATTAATGCAGGTTTAGATATGGATAAAGTTATGGAAACTATTTCAAAAGGTGCAGCTCAATCTTGGCAAATGGAAAATAGATATAAAACTATGGTGGTTGATAAATTTGATTATGGTTTTGCTGTAGATTGGATGAGAAAAGATTTAAAAATTTGTATTGAAGAAGCAAAAAGAAATGGTTCACCTGTACCAGTAACTGAAATTATTGATGGTTATTATGCTGAAGTTCAAAAAATGGGTGGAAATCGTTGGGATAGCTCAAGTTTAATAGCTAGATTAAAAAAAAAAAAGTAATTGTGTCTACTACTGTTCCCTACTACGAGGATTTTTCCGAAATAAAAAAGAAAATTTGGTTAATGCTAACTGATGCGGTAACTAATAGATCATCTCCTTTTAGAATACCTGTTTTTTCGTGTGGAATTGAAAACGATATCGAAAGTAGAATTGTTGTTCTTAGAAAATCAGATGAACAAAATAATTTAGTGCAATTCCACAGTGATATTAGATCTGATAAAATTAAAATCTTAGAAAAAAACCCTAATTCATCTATGTTATTTTATGATAAAGATGAAAAAATTCAGGTTAGATTAAAAGTTGAAGCTATTATCAATCACAATAATGATATAACAAAACAATCTTGGGAAAAAACTCAACATATAAGTCGTAAATGTTACTTAGTAGATAATGGACCAGGTACAGAATCTGATATTCCAACATCTGGTTTAAAACCTGAATTAGATAATTTTGATTACACAAAAGAACAAAGCGAAGAAGGATATAAAAACTTTACTGTTATACAGTGTAAAATTAAATCTATAGAATGGTTATATTTAGCTGCAAAAGGTCACCGTAGAGCTAGATTTGATCTAGAAAATAATAAAGATAATTGGTTAGTTCCTTAATTAAACGTTGCCGTTACATCTCCAAACGTTGAGGATGTTACTTCAACTAATTTTTTTTCATTAATTGGGACTGGAAAACCATAAGCTCCTGTTAAAATTAAATCACCTTTTTTTAAATAATTATTTTTTCTAGCTTGTTCTTTAATTAACCACTCTATTTCTGAAAGCATATCATTTGGCCATATTTTGTTAATCCAAGAATCTATTACTTCTTTATCATATATAAGTTTAAGATCAGTCTCGACTTTTTCAGAGGGTAGTTTTATTTCAGGACCTATTACAATTCCTGCATGAATAGCGTTATTTGCTAAAAGTTCTGCTCCATATGGTTCATTTCCATAAAAAACTAAATTATGAATTTCTATTACAGTATAAATTCCTTTAATCGACTCTAATATATAATCAAATGAAGTTAGCTCAGGTTTTAAGTCAGAATTTAATATAATTCCAAATTCTGCCTCCATTGCAGGATTGGTATAATCTTTTTTTTTTAGGATT
The DNA here is from genome assembly GCA_902603045.1 of uncultured Pelagibacteraceae bacterium. Taxonomy (GTDB): domain Bacteria; phylum Pseudomonadota; class Alphaproteobacteria; order Pelagibacterales; family Pelagibacteraceae; genus Pelagibacter. Next base: position 10,040 of record CACKTH010000003.1, read on the forward strand.
GCCCCACTATAGTGTAATTCACTTTTCCAAAGGTATCCAGAAGCAGGCTGAATAAACCCCATTTTTTTTTGAGTATCTTTAGAAACACATCCTATCTTATAACCAATAACCTCTTCGCCTCTCTTCTCTCTTAATCTTGCTACATTTGATTGGATAATAAGAGCATCTTGATTGGTTATTTTAATTTTATCCTTAAAAATTATGCTTGGATTTTTATTATCATAATCTTCTAAAATTTTATTTGAAATTAAATCTAACTCTTGTTGAGAAATATTACTCACTAGTGTGATTTTGGATCCATATCATATGCTCTTTGAGCTTCTACATCGTTAAATATTTTAATCAATCCATCATAATTTCTTGCCCAGTAAGAAAACTTACAATTAGAACCGCCATTTCTATAATTCCACTTACCATTTTTTAAATCTTTTTTTTGTTTTTCTCTTAGTTTGACTAATTTTTTATGATTATATTTTCCCCATTCATTTAAACATATAAGTTTAAATGGATCGTAAGGGTCTTGTGATGTTGGAGTTAAGTAGACAGAGTCTTCTCCTTTTGGACATCCTTCTACATCATGAACATAAGCTTTACCAAAAAACATGTGTTTAGAATCAGTATCTTGGCCGCTGCTAAAATGAGCTTTTTTACTCATTCCAGGAACACAGGCAAAACCTCCACCCATTGCATGGTGCATTTCATGAAGTGCAGTTTTAATCATACTACTTTTATTTTGATTATATTTATTTTTGAGAAACATTGATGCCATTCCTACTCCACCTTCTCCACCATCTACACTTGTTACATCTGCAAATGTAAAATAAACTTTTTTAGGATTATTAAATCCATTTAACCATAACCATCCTTTGTAATTTCCGTTTATATATTTGTGAAATTCTTTTCTTTCTTTGTTTAATCTTATAAAGGTAACGTCTAATTTTCCATCTTTTCGGTAATCATACTTATATTTTTTTGCACCGGAAGACCCTTTGGTTTTTTTACTAAATTTTTCAAAGATAGCATTCATTTTGTCTGCATATTCCTCAATTTTACCATTTATATCTAGCTCACGATCTTTATCGCTCATTGTCAGCATATATATAAAATGAACTTGATAATCATCATTTACATCAGGCTGGTCTTCAAAAAATCTTCCTGGTTTTTTATCTAATTGTGCTTGCTTTTCTTCTAACACTTTTGCTTCAGCTAATTCTGGTTTTGCTTTAGCTAATTTTACTTTTTTTTTGTTTGATTCTTTAGCTTTGTCGTATTTCCACACCTTTTCTTCATTAACGGCATATAGGTAACAGTCTTCATCTGGCATATATTTCTTAGCGGATTTTAAACAGCTTTTATATGCTTTCTGATGAAGAGTTTCTAAATTTTTTCCTTTTTTTGATCCCCAAACCACATCCTCAGCGTTACAACTCGCATAGAGAATGACATTTATCTTCCTATCTTTTTCTAAATATATTTTCTTGAGTTTTTTGTGCTCCCTTTTAAGTGCTACTTTACACTGTTCCAAATATAAATATCCTGTTCCAGGCTCATTAATGCCCGCATTAGCATTGGAAAGCCATAAAAAACTAAGTATTAATATTCCTATTATTTTTTCCACTTCTTAAACCAATCCTCTTTAGCGTATTCAGTTAACTTATAAGTACACCACTCATTTTTTCTTCCTTTGAGTAATTTTTTATGAGTATATCTAGCTGGTATTTCGTAATTTCCGGGTGGGTTGCCTCGTTTCTTTTGTCCAAGAGCACAAGCAATTTGCAACGGATCAAAAGAATTGTCTGATGTTGGAGTTAAATAAACAGAGTCTTTCAAATCAGGACATGTTGGATCTTTATGATCGTAAATAGCTTTTCCAAATTTTTTTGATAGATCTTGGCTAAGAATACCTGTACTTAAATGAGCTCCATTTTTAACTCCTTTAGTGCAAGGCATAGCAAACCCATTACCATGAAGTAATTCATGGATTGCTATTTTTGTTATTTGACCTGAGGCTCTTTTAATAAATAAATATCCGTGATGAGGTCCCATTTGACCACCATCTCCACTAGATGCATCAGTAAAAGAAAAATACATTTTTTTTGGATTATTAAATCCTTGTTTTTGCAAATAATAATCTGGATAATTAACATTCCATCCACCTTTTCTAGCCTTCCGATCCATTCTTGCAAATGAAATATCAAGTTTGCCGTCTTTCCTATAGTCAAACTTTAATCTTTGTTTGTTACCAGTCATCTTAAAAAATAAATCATCAATTTTCTTAACTTCTTTTTCAATCCAACCATTAATATCTCTCTCTTTATCTTTAGTTTTTTTAGCCAGAAGGTAAATAAAATGAATTTGGTAATCGTCAGTTATATCTGGTTGGTCTTGAAAAAATCTGCCTTGTTTTTCATCAGATGCAAATAAAGATGGACTAAATAATGTGATTATTAGAATTAAAAATATTTTTTTCATTAATTAAATAATGTATTTATATAATCAAAATTATCTAGTTAAACTTTTTGAATCATTAATAATTATTTTTCTAAAATAGGATATATTTCTGGAGTTAGATTTGGTGAGATAAATAATGTTATTGCAGCAATCAAATGAACTAAAATAAAGACATATGTTATCGGAAAGACGATATCATTTATTTTTGCTTTAGATGGATCAGGATAAAATAACCTTTCAGGATTTGATTTAAATTCTTCAGGGATTTTATCTAACTCTTTTAAATTTTTAATCTGTTCTTTACTTATTAATTTATAAAAATAGAACATAGCTGTTACTGCAATAAAAAGTATAAATATGGTGCTGTAAAAAAAGAAATCCAAAAATACATTATAGGAAGCATGAAATACAACAGATAAAAGGAATATATAAAAATAATTATTTTTATTTTTATAATACAGAAGATTAAGAGCAATAAATAAACCCATAAAAGCACCTGTAACAAAATGCATAAATGTTGGCAAAATTCTTACAAAAGACATATACGTCCATGAGATATTAAATTTGTCAGCTCTAAAAACATAATCAATATTTTCATACGCAGAAAAACCTAAAGAAACAGCCACTCCATAAACAATTCCATCCATTGGCTCTTCCATTAAATGTGAAAAGAAAAAGAACAAAATTAAAAATTTCCATAGTTCCTCTTGAAAAGCTACTCTAGATAAATGATTGTAGACTGATTTGCCAAAATAAGATCCTTGAATTTTGTTCCAACAAAAATCATCATAAAAAATTTCATTAACTAATACCACCGGAAGAACAATCATTATTCCTAGGAAAAAAGCTTGAAAAACATGTACTGGTGACTCTCTAAATTTATCTTTAAAATAAAAAAAAAGTAAAATTAAGATCGCTGGTGAAATTGAAAATAATATTTTCAACATAATATATTTTAAAAACCTTTAATTATTATATTAGTGCCTTCAGAATTATCTAATCTTATTTGTTTAATTGGTTTATATTCTTCTGAATTATACCACTCTAGCGCTCTCTCATAGCTTGGAAATTTTAGAATAATTATTCTTGGAAATTTAGTTTCACCATCAAATATTTGATATTCACCATTTCTAACTAAAAACTCTCCATCAAATTTTTTTACGATTGGATTAACTTTTTCAATATACTCTTTATAATTTTCTGGATTATTTACCCTTAATTGTGCAATTACATACCCTGCTGGCATATTTTCTCTCTAAAAATTTAATTTATTTAAACAATTTAATGAATTTTCAATACTATATTTACTTAATCTTATCATTTAGAAATTACACTCCATCGGGTAAGTATTAACTAGTTTTTTATTTGCATAATTGTCAATAAATTTAAGGCGGTTTTTTATTCCTTCTGACACTTTTTTAAAATCAGATTTTTTTATTCTTTCTGGTTTACATCTTAATCCAACCCAAGCAACCACGGACTCAGCAAGATCTTCGTCAATATTTGTTGTTGCATATTTTGATATAAATTTTGAGTCTTGATTTCTTGTAAATTTGAAATCATCAGAGTATGAGATGGCTCTAAAGACAAAATGACCTGCCTCATGTAAAAGTGTTTCTTGGAAATAAGGTTTTTTAAAATTAGATGCTTCTGAAGTAATATCAATAATAAGTGTTCCATTTGGAGCAGCCATTGCTGCTGCAGAAATTTTTTTTCCTTTGTTATTTTTAGAATAAATTTTATTTTTTAAAGATGTTTGCCCTATTATAACTTTTGGTTAAAAAATATGGAAGTTGTCCAATTGCATATGAGAGATTATAGGCAATGTCCTCAACTTTTTTCTTGTTAAATTTTGGATGAAATCTAAGCATAATCTGATGATTATTTTTATATAATGCCTTATAAATATAAACATTTTCATACAAATTAAAATTATCTGGATCACTTTCTTCCATTTTTAAATTTTTACTACCAACAAATTCTAAATTTAAAAAAACTAGATGGATCTTTTTTTTTTATTATATTTTTTTCAAAATCACTCATTTTTTCATCAGTAAATATTGGAATTGCATCATAGTTTGGTAAAACTCGCTTTTTTTTTGAATGAATTTTGATTAAATTTTTCATTTTATCCTCTGATAATTCCCATACAATTTTTTCATTTAAAGAAAATAAATAACATTCACCGTTACCTTTTTTTTTTGAATTTTTTGAACAATTTTTAAAAGCTTTTGTGTGAGCTTTTTCAATATTTTTAGAAGATTGCCAAGTCCACGAATATTCTCCACTTGAAGTATCGCATGCTAAATACACAACGCCTTTATGTTTTGGTTTTTTTTCTAAATTTTCTTGTAACTCAATGTAGGCATCAAGTGCACCTATTGTACACTTCAAACTATTTATTTTTCCTGGTTCTTTAATTTCTGCTTGAGAATAATTAGAAAAAGAAAAAAATAATAATATTAAGAATAAAATTATTTTTTTATAAAATTTAAAATACTGATTTCGAATACCTGTTTCAATATACTCTTTATAATTTTCTGGATTAGTTGCTCTCAATTGTGCAATTACATACCCTGCAGACATTTATTCCCCTTTAATCTTTCTTATTAATACAGTTAGATGGATGCGTGTCATAATTTTGTTCATCTAGGTATTTAAAACGATTAGTTAAAAATTTATTAACTTTTTCATTATTTTTTTTAGAAATTCTATCTACTTTACACCTTGATGCATACCACCATAAAACTGTTTCAGCTAAGTCTTCATTTCCTGGTAAATTCCATGCGTATTCTGAAATATAATACTTGTCAGTACTAACAGCATTTAACCATTTTTTTCTCGTTAACAGATCCATCCCACCACCAATCGAGTGAAGCGTGTGTTAATTCATGAAACATTAGCTCTTCAGCATATTTCTTATTTTCATTTGTAAGATAATCTGTGTGAATTACTATGGTACCTTGTCCTCCTGCCCATCCTGCTTTGCCTTTATGTATAGTTATTTCTTTAACATTTTTTTTTAAAAATTTTGGCATTTGCCCATATATTTTTGCCCATTTAATTGCTTGTTTTTTTGCCTTTTTATCAGTTTTAAATTCATCATTAACATTTATTAATATATCCTTACTATTCTCAAAAGTTGCGTTAAAGACAAAAACTGTAAAACTACTTTTACCCCAACCATCTTTTGTGTATTTGTTTGATAAGGTTCTCACATCGTAACCCATTACTTTTTTTTTCTCTACAAATGATAAATTTATAAAATTATTTGGGTCTTTTTTGTTTATTATGTCTCCATCTTTCCACTCACTACCACCTTTAAAAATAAAATTTTTGCTTAAACTTATAGTTTTTACAGGTTTGTCCATCTCCCATATTGCAACTTGTTTTACACCATCGTTCCAAATCATTGTTCCTTCACCATGTCTATTATTATTTTTCCATTCACCATTATAGACACCTCCGCCACTCTTATAAAAATATTTACCTTTTCCAGTTCTTTGACCATTTACCCAATCACCTTCATATCTATCTCCATTTGGCCAAGTACCAATTCCAAAACCATGCATATTTTGCATTTTCCACTCACCAACATATTTAAAGCCTTTTTCCCAAACACCTGTCCCCTTTCCATTATCACAATTACCTTCAACACAACCAATTGCAGTTCCACTCGAGCTTCTCTCGATTAAATTTCCATTTCTCCACTCTCCAGATTGTGTTGTGCCGTTTGCGAATATAAAGGTTCCTTGCCCGTCAGCTTGTCCATTTTTTCTTCCACCGATATATTTATCTCCATTTGCCCAAGTAACTGTTCCTTGACCATCTTCTAAACCAAACTTCCAATCACCGATATATTTTGTTCCATCAACCCATTTAAAAGTGCCTAGACCATGTGGTTTTTGATTTTTCCAATCTCCATTATATTTATCCCCATTAGGCCATTTAAAAGTTCCTTTCCCATTGATGCAATTACCTTTTATGCAGCCAGTCTTTATCGCTGTTTTTTTTTCTAAAAATTTTTTTTTGCCAATTGCAAAAAGTTTACACTCACCATTAATTCCCTTTTCTTTTCTATGTTTTTCACAATCATTAAATCCATCTTGCTTCTCTGTTCCACGTCCGTACTCACATTTTCCATCATTGCCAACTACAACAAAAAGATGATCATTAGAGCCTTGATTTAAAAGATCGGCGTAAACTTCATCAACTATCCAATCACATATTTGTTGATTTTCTGCTTTAGTTGTTTCGCACCATATCAAGCTAAAAAATATGGTTACTAATATTTTTTTCATTTAAAATATTGATTTTGAATACCGTTTCCAGTTATCTTGATAATGTTTAGCGTTTTCTGTTATTTTACCTATCTCCTCATCAGTAAGTTTTCTGACTACTCTTCCTGGTGCTCCAACTACTAACGAGTTATCTGGAATTTCTTTGTTTTCAGTTATTAATGCTTTTGCACCAATGATGCAGTTTTTGCCTATTTTCGCATTATTTAAAATGACAGCTCCAATACCAATTAAACTGTTATCTCCAATCGTACATCCATGAAGCATAACGATATGACCAATAGTTACGTCTTTACCTATTTTTAATGGACAACCTGGATCAGTATGTAAAACACTTCCATCCTGAACATTTGAACCTTCTCCAACATGAATGTTTTCATTATCCCCTCTAATTACAGCATTAAACCAAACACTGGAGTTTTTTTCTAAAGTGACATCTCCTATTATAGTTGCATTTGGTGCTACCCAATTTTCGCCAGAGTTTTTTGGTTTTTTATCTTTTAAATCGTAAAACATTATTGATATATTATTACATTATGCCTATTAAAACACCAGTATGTGATTTTGGAAAAAAAGCAGAAAACTTTGAATTAAAATCTACAGAGAACAAATTAATATCTTTAAATGATATCAAAGGTGAAAATGGAACTTTGGTAATGTTTATTTGTAATCATTGTCCATATGTAAAAGCAATTATTAGGGATGTGGTGGAGGACTGTACTAAGCTTAGTGATTTAGGAATAAATTCAGTTGCAATATGCTCTAATGATCCAATTAATTATCCAGAAGACTCTTTTGAAAAAATGATTGAGTTTGCAATTAAACATAAGTTTAATTTTCCTTATTTAATTGATGAAACACAAAATATTGCAAGAAGATATGATGCTGTATGCACTCCTGATTTTTTTGGTTATAATAAAGATCTTGGTCTTCAATATAGAGGAAGAATTAGAGAATTAAGAGAACTAAAACCTGTAAGATCTGGAGACAGTGATTTATTTATTGCTATGAAACAAGTTTCAAAAACAGATAAAGGTCCTGAAGAACAATTTCCAAGTATGGGTTGTGGTATTAAGTGGTCATCTAACTAATGAATTTAATAATCACTACTACTTTCCCCCCAGCCGTTGGAGGTATGCAGAATCTAATGTTTGGATTAGCAAAATCTCTTTCTAAATTAGATATGGTTAAAGTATTTGCAGATTATCACGAAGATCATATGAAATTTGATGAACAAGTTTCTTTTACTATTGAGAGAATTAGTGGTGTAAAGTTATTAAGAAAATATAGAAAATCATTTTTAATTAATGAATATATAAGTGAAAATAAAAATATTAAATGTATTATCGCTGATCATTGGAAAAGTTTAGAATTAATTAAAACATCAAATAAAAAAATTTGCTTAATACATTCTAAAGAAATCAATCATCAAAAAGGATCTAGAAATAATTTGAAATTAATTGAGGTTTTAAATAATGTTGATCATGTAGTTGCAAATTCAAATTTTACCAAAAATCTTGCAATAGAAAAAGGAGTTATGGCTAATAAAGTAACAGTAATTAATCCAGGGATAGACCCTGTAAACAAAATCACTAAAGAAGATTTCGATCTTGCTGAAAAAATTTTAAAGGGGAAAAAGCAAAGACTTATTACTGTATCAAGATTTGACAAGAGAAAAAATCATGAAAAAGTAATAATGGCGATAAGAAATTTAAAGGAGAAATATCCAAATATAGTATACACTTGTATTGGATATGGTGGTGAAGAAGATAATCTAAAAAAATTGGTTTTGGAGTTACAACTTGAAAATTTTGTAATATTTTTAAATGATATTACAAATGAATTAAAAAATGCTCTAATCGCAAAATCACATATTTTTATAATGCCTTCCATAATTCATAAAACCTCTGTTGAAGGTTTTGGAATTTCTTTTATTGAGGCAGCACAATATGGAATTCCATCAATCGGTGGTAAAGATGGTGGAGCATCTGATGCAATTATACATAACAAAACTGGACTAATTTGTGATGGAAATAGTCTAGATGAAATTTATTCAAGTATAGATAACTTATTTGAAGGTAATAAATATATTGAGTTCGGAAAAGAGTGCAAAATACATTCAGAAAATTTTCTTTGGGACAAGATAATTGAAAACTATAAAAGAATCCTATAAAATTAAAATATGCTAGATAAATTTAATGGAATAATTTATTTAAGTATTTTTATTTTACATTTTATTGTTTACGCCGTTTATGCTTTCAGGACAGTAATTGTAACAAAATCCTTCTTAGATCAATATAATATAGATCAATCAGCAGCTGTAATGGTGAGATTTTTTGGGGCACCATTTATTGCATCTTTTTTAGTGGCACTGTACATAATGTTAATTAAAGTAGATGGGTTAGTAGGAACATGGGGTTTTTTCACACTAATTTTTGCTCAAAATGTTTTATATTTCTTTATTGGGATTTACACAATTTACATTAATAAGCTTGGACATAATGATAAAACAAATAGTGAAGGTGTAATTGCATCAGGAATTTTAACAGTACTAAGTGGAATTCTTTGCTACGGTTTAGCTGATAAAATTTATATTTAATTTTTTTTTCTAAAAGTTGAAATAATTTGCCAACCAACAATTGTTATTGTGACCAATAATATTATTAGAGTTATTGGCCTATCCCATAAAAAATTAGGTGAGCCATCACTTATTAAAAGTGATCTTCTCAATGTTTCTTCCATTAATCCCCCAAGTACAAAAGCCAATATTAAAGGTGGCATGGGAAAATCATAAAGTCTTAAGAAAGTTGCAACTAATGCAATACCAATCATTAAAAAAATATCGAAATTATTAAATGACATCAAATATATTCCTGTTACTGAAAAAAATAAAATTAAAGGAATTAAGTAATTTCTAGGCACAGCTAAAATTCTGGCGATATATGGAATTAATGGCAAATTTAAAATTAAAAGAACAACCATTCCAATATACATTGACATTATAACAGACCAAAAAATTTCAGGGTTTGTCTGATAAAGTCTTGGTCCTGGTTGAATACCGAATCCTAAAAGAGCTCCAAGCATCACAGCGGTTGTACCACTTCCTGGAATTCCTAATGTTAGTAATGGCACAAAAGAACCAGAGCAAGCTGCATTATTTGCAGTTTCTGGTGCTGATAAACCATGAACACTACCTTTTCCAAATTTTTGTTTTTCTTCTTCATTTACATAATTTCTTTCCATTCCATATGCCAAGAAAGATGCAATTGTTGCTCCAGCACCAGGCAAAACACCTATCAAAAAACCTAATATAGATGATCTAGGTATTGTTTTGGCCATTTTGATGGTTTCTTCTTTATTTACTTTAATTGAACCTAATTCTGTTAATGAAATTTGTTTTGCAGCTCTGTTTGGGTCTTTACCTCTAAAAATTATAGTAAGAGCTTCACTCATTGCAAATGTAGCCATTACAATAAGTACAAAACTAATTCCATCAGTAAGATTCATGTTATTAAATGTGAACCTTGTGATATCTGATAACGAATCTTGACCAACAGTAGCTAACATTAATCCTAGAACAACCATCATCATAGCCTTTAAAAACTGTCCTTTAGACGAAAATGCAGATATTGCAGTTAAACCTAAAATCATTAATGCAAAATAGTCAGGTGATCTAAATGCTAAACTTACTTTTGACAAACTGGGTGCGGCGACTAATAAAAATATTGCAGAAATTGTTCCACCTGCAAATGAACTATATGCTGCAATAGCTAAAGCTTTACCAGCTTTACCTTGTTGTGCCATTGGATAGCCATCAAATGCAGTAGCAACAGTTCCCGGTATTCCAGGTGCATTTAATAAAATAGAAGATGTAGATCCTCCAAATACTGCACCATAGTATACACCAGCCATTAGAATTAAACCCGTTGATGGATCAAAGCCGTAAGTAATTGGTATCATTAATGCGATTGCAGTCATTGGACCAAGTCCAGGTAACATTCCAATTATTGTTCCAGCAAAACAACCAACCATCACCATTAAAATATTCGTTAATGAAAGCGCAGTTGATAATCCAATTAATATTCCTTCGATCATCCCATAACTCCAATAAATTTTAAAAATGGATCACGAAGATAAATATTTAGTAAACCATGCAACAAATACATAAATGCAGCAACAAATGGAAAAGACAAAATAAACATCAGTCCCCATTTTCTTTCACCTAAGAAATAGTAAGATGCAAAAAGAAATAAAGAAGTTGATATAAAATATCCAATTTTTAAAATTACGGCTGCATATATTAGTGAGATAATTATTAGATAGATTATACTTTTATAATCTAAATGTTTATGATTTACCTTTGTAGTAACTTTCTCAGGTAAAATTATTTTTAAACTCGATAAAATTATTCCCGCCCAACCTAAATATATTGGAAAAGTCCTAGCATTGAATGGTGCATTTTCATCGAATGCAAATACTTGAATGTTGTAAGCTGTGTATAGATAAAATACTGATAAAACTAAAAAAAGCAGTGAGATAAATTTTGTAGGACTTATTCTCACTGCTTTACATTCTTTAATAATCTATAAAGATTATATTACTCCAAGTTTTTTCATCAGAGCTGTCATTTCAACTGTTTGTTTTTCTAAGAACGTATCAAATTTAGAACCTGGGTTATAAATATTTACCCATGCATTTCTTTTTCTAACTGCTTCCCACTCTGGTGTTTTTTGAACATCACCAAGCATTTTTGAGATTTTGTTATAGTCACTCATACTCATGCTTTTTGGTGCAAAGAAACCTCTCCAGTTAACAAACTGAACATCATATCCTTGCTCTTTTAATGTTGGGGCTTCAGGCGCATCACCTACTCTTTCAGGAGCTGTGATACCAATTATTCTTACTTGGTCTCTAGCACCCATTACTTCACCTAAACCTGTTGAAAGTATTTGAGTTTCTCCAGATAAAAGTCCAGCAAGTGCTTTTCCACCAGCATCATATGGGACATAAATCACATCGTTTGGATTTGCTCCAGCTGCTTGGAAAGCTAACGCACCAATTAAGTGGTCCATGCTTCCTCTTACAGATCCACCAGCCATTTTAATTGATTTTGGATCTTTTTGATATTGATCAACTGCATCTTTGAAATTTTTGATAGGTGAATTTTTTGCTACAACTATTGCACCATAATCTCCAATTACACCTGCAATTGGTTTAACATCTTTATAAGATAATGTACCAGTGCCCTTTACATAACCTTTGTGTCTAGTAATTGATCTTAATACCAATGGTGTTGACTGAACTAAAACTGTATCTTTTGGAGAGTTATTGATTAGGTAAGCCAAAGCTTTACCACCTCCACCGCCTGACATATTTTCAAATGATGCACTTTTCAAAAAACCAGCTTTTGTTAATGCTTCTCCAGTACCTCTAGCAGTTCCATCCCAACCACCACCTGCACCACCGCCAATTAAAAAATGTAATTTTTCAACTGCAAATGAGCTTGTTGATGAAAACAGAAGGAAAGCAGAGAATAAAACTGAAATAAAAGTTTTAATTAGTTTCATTATTTCCTCTCTTATTATATTTATGAAACTATCATTAAACATAAGTTATAAATTTTAGTCAATGGTCAAATATAATTTTTCCAAAAGCATAAAGGAATATTTCATATCATTGGTAGGTAGTTACAAAGCAATATTTATAGGCCTTGTTGGAGGTTACCTTGGTACATTAATTAATCTGCCTTTACCATGGTTATTAGGTTCTTTAGGATTAAATTTATGTTTTGCCTTTACAAATTACAAAATTATCTTTCCAACTAAATTGTTAAATCCTATTTTTCTGATTGTAGGTATAATTCTGGGAGGAACATTAAATGTAACTCTTTTATATAAAATCCATTTATGGATTTTTTCATCACTGGCAATGTTGATATGTACAATTGTAAGCACCATCCTTGCTGGTTATTATTTTTTTAAAATATGCAAATTTAGTAAATTTATTTCCGTTCTGGCTGCTTTGCCAGGAGCATTTGTTCCAATATCTGCAGCTTTATTAGAATTTGGTAAAAGCAAAAATGACAAAGGTGTTTTGATCCCTCAGGCTACAAGAGTAATATTTATTGTAAGTTTCGTTCCTTTTTTTTTTATTAATAATTTAGGCTTCTCAGAGATGACAGGTTACAATTATGAAAATATCTATAACAAAAGATATTTTTTTGAAATATTATTTTTATTAATTATCTGTTTCATTTTTGCAAATATATTAAAAAAATATAAGATTCCCTCTCCAACTTTAGTTGGTGCAATGGCTTTATCTGGGGCTTTTTATACCTTTGAATTAATTAATGCCAGATTTCCAGATGCATTTATAAATATTGCATTCATATTTCTTGGAACAGCCCTGGGCACAAGATTAAATGGTTTAAAATTTAAAGAATTAATATTTTTTATGTTTCATGGAATTATAGTTAGTTCAATTTTAGTAATTGTTGCAATGATTACTGCTTATTTACTTACATATATAGGGTTTGAATTTATCCCAACTTTTTTAAGTTTTGCTCCTGGAGGAATTCATGAAATGGTTGTTATTAGTGTTGCATATAACATTGATCCAATATTTGTTAGCTACCATCATTTTTTAAGAATCTTCATTATAGTTTTATTTTTGCCTTTTTTATTATCAAAATTTAAAAAGGCTAGCTAATTGCTTCTTGCATTCTTTGAAAAACTTTATCTGCTGAAAGTTTAGTCAAATCTGAAACTTGAATTGCTTTAAAATTATCTCTTTCAATACTTACTTTCCTTGCTGTTGTGTGTGAACCAAATAAAGCTATTCCTTTTACGTTTAGATGTGCGGCCATATGAGCTGGACCAGTATCATTTGCTATAACAAATGCACTATGCTTTATTAAAGATGATAGCTGAGTTATATTTAAAGCCTTGTCGTTATTCAAAATACATAAAGTATTTAATTTATGAGCTATATCAATTTCGTTTGGAGCAGGAGCAGTAATAACTTGGTATTTTTCTTTGTAATACTCTTTTATTTTTTTAATTAGATCATTGTAGTATGGCCATCTTTTAATAGTTAAATGTGGAGACGAAAAAGGAAAGATAAGAATATATTTTTCTAGTTTATATTTATCTATTAAGAAAGATATATCTTCACAACTCCAAGAGAAATCGGGCTTTAAAACATTTACAGTTTTAATTCCAGATCTATTGAGTTGGTAATCAAATCTATCAAGAACAGAATTATTTAATATTTTGCTAGTATTTTCCTTAGTATCAATTGTTGTTTCTGATGAGGACCAAATATTTGAACTGGCTTTTGGAAATAATATTTTTTTATAAAATTTTGATCTACTTGAGTTTTGCAAATCATATACCTTGGAAAATTTAAAACTCTTAATTTTTTTCATCAATAAATATAAATAAATTAAGTTGAATCTAGAAAGTCGTTTGTCAATTATCACATCGACTATATTCGGGTTTTTTTTCAACAAATCATAATAAGGTTTAGTTGATAACATATATAGATTATCATTTGGATGATTATCAGATATATCTTGAATAGCACCACTCGCTTGAGCTATATCACCTAGTGAACCATGTTTTATAATAAGTATATTAGACATATTTTTAACAATTTAGCATAATATAAAGTTATATGAATAAAATTTTAGTTGAAGTATCTGTTGGGGAATTATTGGATAAAATTTCGATTTTAGAAATTAAATCTGAAAAAATTAAAGATCTCGAGAAGCTAAAATTTATTAATAATGAATATAAAATTTTGAAAGATCAATTAGATAATAATGTTAAAAATTATAGTGAAATTGAACATTTATTTTATTCATTAAAAGAAATTAATTCAAGATTATGGGTAATAGAAGATGAAAAAAGACTTTGTGAAAAAAATTCAGACTTCGGTGAAAAATTCATTAAATTATCAAGAGATGTTCATTTCCTAAATGATGAAAGGGCAAAATTAAAATTAGAATTAAATAATAAAACTGGTTCTAAAATTAGAGAAATTAAAGAATACACCAAATATTAGTTCTATTCCCAGTCAAACCTTTGAAAAGAATCAAATATCTTGAAAATACCTTGTGACCATTGATTACAAACTTTAGAAAATTCAGGGTCATTCATATTTAAACATTTAAGCGATGCTATTTTGATTTCATCTTTTTTTATCACAGCAAAGTCTATTGGTGGACCAACAGTTAAATCGCTTTTTAATGTAGAGTCCATTGATATTAGTGCACATCTCGATGCATCTCCAATTGAGACTTTTGGTGTGATTACTCTATCTAAAATAGGTTTTCCATATTTTACTTCACCTATAACTAAATATGGTTTGCTGTCTGCTGGACGAATATAATTACCTTGGGGGTAAACTAAATATAGTTGAGGTGTTTGATTTTTTATTTGACCACCAACAATAAAAGTGGATCCTAGTAAAACACTATCGGTGTTAATTCCTTGTGGAGAAGAATGCTCAATATTTAACGAGCCTATATACGACGCAATTTGTTCAAAATCACTGCATGTATTTAAATTCATAATACCTGTTTCACTTTTTAAATCTTTTTTAATTGAATTATAAACAGCTTGAGAAGTTCCAAGATTTCCTGAAGTAACAATTACAATTGATCTATCTCCAACATCGTGTGTTAGCATTTTGGAGTATATATTTACATTATCAAGTCCAGCGTTTGTTCTAGAGTCTGATGCAAATACTAATCCAGTCTCTGTTTTAATACCAATACAATAAGTCATGATCAATTAACTGTTTAAATTATATGTTATCACAATAAAACCCATTTATTTCATATCAGGTATCTAATTTAATCATTTGCTTATTTAACTCTTATGTAAAAAAATTAAGGTAATATGTCAGATTTTTGGAAAAATTATGATTCAAAATCAACTTTTGATGGATACATTAGCAAAGATAAAAAGTTGAGAAGTCATGCTAAAATTATTTCAAGCATTCTTGAAAAATATGGAAAAAAAAAGCTTCAAGAAATTGAGCAAAATTGCCAAAGTACAATAAATGCTAGAGGAATTAATTTTAGAGTTTATTCAGCAAGTAATAGAGCAGAAGAAAAAAAATGGCCTTTAGATATTATACCAAGAATTATAACAAAATCGCAATGGAAAACGGTATCTATAGGATTATCCCAAAGAATTAAGGCGTTAAATTTATTTATAGATGATGTCTATAATCAAAAAAAAATATTTAAAGACAAAATAATTCCAAAAGAATTAGTTTTTAATTCTCCACAATATTTGAAAGAATGCGATGGATTTTCACCAAAACATAAGGCTTGGGCTAATATTTCTGGAACAGATTTAATTAAAAATATAAATGGAAATTTTTTAGTGCTTGAGGATAATCTTAGGGTTCCATCTGGTGTTTCATATATGTTGGAAAATCGAATGGTAATGAGAGATATTTTCCCTGAATTATTTACAAGATATAAAGTATCTTCAGTTCATCAGTATGCGAATAAATTATATAATTGCATGACTGAATGCATTCCTAAAAAAACTAATAATCCACATATGGTTTTATTAACCCCAGGAGTTTATAATTCAGCTTATTTTGAACACGAATTTTTAGCAGAACAAATGGGTATAGCTTTAGTTGAAGGCAAAGACCTATTTGTTGAAAATGATAATGTCTATATGAAAACTGTCAAAGGGCCTCTGAAGGTAGATTGTATATATAGAAGATTAGATGATAATTTTATTGATCCAAAAGTATTCTTTAAAGGGTCTCTTTTAGGAGTTCCTGGTCTATTTAAATGCTGGAGAAAAGGTAATGTGGGTATCATAAATGCGTTAGGGACTGGGGTCGCAGATGATAAAGCAGTCTACTCGTATGTAGAAAAAATGATTGTATATTATTTAGGAGAACAACCAAAAATTGATCAGGTTGAAACTTTTTTATGTAATATAAAAACACATAGAAATCATGTTATTTCAAATATATCTAAATTAGTTGTGAAACCCGCTAATGCATCTGGAGGATATGGTATCATGATTGGCCCTAAGGCATCTAAAAAAGAAAAAGATGAAATGATAAAAAAAATTAAGAGAGATCCAAGAAATTATATTGCACAACCATTAGAAGTTCTTTCTACTGTTCCTACAATCACACCTGATAACATTGAGCCAAGACATTTAGATTTAAGACCTTTTATTTTAACCGGTAAGTCAACTTATGTGACAACTGGAGGACTAACTAGAGTTGCTCTCAAAAAAGGTAGTACTATAGTAAACAGTTCACAAGGTGGTGGATCTAAAGATACTTTGATTGTAGATAGTAGAAATTAATTTAAACTTGGAATTATTTTTCTTAAATCCATGGAAAGCTTAGGATTAATTTTTGAATATATCACCCCCTTCCCTAATTTTTTTAATGCTAATATTTTTCCATCTGGCGAAATAATTGCTGAATGACCATATGTCTCTCTCATAGGAGTATTTTTACCTGTTTGGGCTGGTGCAAAAATATAACAAAAATTTTCAATTGCTCTTGCTCTTAATAATGTTAGCCAATGTTTTTGCCCAGTAAACTTAGTAAAAGCTGATGGAACTGCAATAAAACTCAAATTTTTTTTTGACAAATTTCTGTAAAGTTCAGGGAATCTGAGATCATAACAAATTGTAAAACCTATATTGCCCCAGGGTAAATTAGCTGTGACTAGTTTATTTCCAGGTTTAAAAGTTTTACTTTCTTTATGTTGCTCTTTATTTGGAATTTTAACATCAAACATATTAATTTTATCATAATATTTTACAATTTTTCCATTTGGCCCAACTAATATGGATCTATTTCTGAGTTTATTTTTAACCTTTACGCAAATTGATCCAAGTAAAATCCATTTCTTATATTTTTTTGAAACTTGTTTAATTTTTTTCAAAATTGGATCTTTATTCATTTCAAATGAATATTTAAACAGTGTTTCTCTACTACTGGACATCAAAGAAGAGGTTTCGGGTGTAATAATTAAATCAGATTTATTTTTTATAGCTTGATTTACATACTTAATAATATCTTTAAAATTATTTTCATAATTTTCACCACTAGATAATTGTATACATGCTATTTTCATGTTTGAAATCCATATTTTTTTTCTAAATATTTAATTACATTATGAATTATAAAAGTCATAAACAAGTAAATACCTCCTGCTACAATAAATACTTCAACTGGCTTAAATGTTGTTGAAATTATATATTTAGCAACTCCAGTTAAGTCCATAAGTGTGACTGTGCTTGCTAGAGATGTTCCTTTAAGCATTAAAATAATTTCATTACCATAAGCTGGTAAAGATTGTTTTATCGCAATAGGAATTTGTATCTTTGTAAAAATTATTTTAGAAGGTATACCTAGACTTCTTCCAGCTTCTAAATATCCTGGTTTTATTGTTTGAAAAGCTGATCTCAATATTTCTGATGTATAAGCACCAGTATTTAATGAAAATGCTATAATCGCGCACCAATATGGTTCTTTAAAAACTACCCACAAAAATGTTGTTCTTAAATATTCAATTTGACCTAATCCAAAATATATTATGAAGATTTGAACCAATAAAGGTGTTCCTCTAAAAATATATGAATACCCGTAAGCAAATTTATTAATTAACTTATTATTATTCATTCTCAAGATTGCAAAACCTAATCCAATAAAAAGACCAAGAATTAGAGATACAGATAGTAGTTTAAGAGTAATCAAAGTTGCGTTTAGCAACTTTGGAAAACTATTAATCATTAATTCAATATCCATTAATAACCTTTGCTATATTTTGTTTCTAATCTATTTAATAATTGCATACTTAAAAATGTAAGCATTAAGTATAAAACTGCTGCAAATGAGTAAAAAAATAATGGATCTCTAGTTGAACCGGCCGCAATATAGGATTGTCTCATTATTTCAACTAAACCAGTTACAGATATAAGAGAAGTATCTTTTAATGTAATTTGCCAAACATTACTTAAGTTTGGAATTGCTAGTCTAAGCATTTGAGGCAAAATAATTTTAAGGAAGTATATATATTTATTAAATCCTAAAACTTTTGCAGCTTCGAACTGGCCCTTATCGATTGATTGTAGGGCTCCTCTAAATACTTCGGTTGAGTAAGCTCCCGATATTATCCCTATTGAAAATGAACCAGTTAAAAAAGCATTAATTTCGATGTAATCATTATAACCAAATATTGAAGCAACAAACATAATTGCTCCACTTCCACCAAAGAAAAATAAATAAATTACAAGAAGTTCAGGAACGCCCCTTATGACAGTTGTGTAAGCATTTCCTATGGTATTTAGAAATTTGTTACTAGATAACTTTAATGGTGTGAAAATAGCAGCAAAAAGAAAACCAATAATCATTGCAGTTATTGAAACTGCAATTGTCATTAATGTTGCGAAGAATAACTCATCTCCCCAACCTTTATCACCAAAATACAGAAGTTCCATAATACAGGTGGCTAATTATAGCCACCTATAAATTTTTTATTACATAGAAGCGTCAAAACCAAAGTGTTTAATAGCAAGTTTACTAATAATGCCATCATCTCTAGCCTTATCAATTGCTGCATTAAAATCATTTATAAGTTTTGAGTCACCTTTTCTGATACCAACTCCAACACCATTTCCAAAGTCTCCACCTGCAAATGTTGGTCCAGTTAATACAACTTCTTTACCAGATTTTTCTGCGTAATCTGTAAAAGCAACTGCTGCTGCTAATGCAGCATCAATTCTTCCTGCAGATAAGTCTAAGTTCACCTCATCCTGAGTTTTGTAAGTTCTAACTTTTACACTACCCATCAATCCAGATTCTAAAAAGTTTTGATGAATAGTTGCGGTTTGTACACCAATTGTTTTACCTTTGAATGCTTTTGTTAAAACATCTAATGTTGCTTGTTCATCAGCACTTACATCAGATAAGTTAATAGCTGACATAGTTTTTAGACCTTCATTTTTTGAACCTTTCATAACAGCCAGGGATGCAACTTCATCTGCATAACCTTGTGAAAAGTTAATTGTTTTCATTCTTTCACTAGTGATAGACATGCCAGCCATAATAGCATCAAATTTTCTAGATACTAATGCTGGAATCATTCCATCCCAATCTTGCTCTACTATAGTGCAATCATGTTTCATGATTTTACATAATTCATTTGCTAGTTCTACTTCAAAGCCAATCAAATTTCCTGCTGCGTCTTTTGAATTCCAAGGTGGGTAAGCTCCCTCAGTTCCAATTTTAATTTGATCTGCAATAGAAGAAATTGTTAAAAACGATGATATTAAGATACCAAGTCCTAAAGTTTTAAATATTTTCATTTTTCCTCCAAAATTTTTATGATTATTTCATAAAATTATTGTTTTAAAAAGAAAAATTAATGATTTATTGATGACGAAAAATTCCAAGAACAATCGAAACTTGGTATGTAAACTCTGGAAAGTTTTGTATTTCCAAAAGTTTGGTTAAAGACGTTCAACCAATTATCAACTTGCTTGGGTTTTTTATCCTGACTTCCAACTTGAGCAGTAATTACACCTTTGGGTTTTAAAACTCTTTCAAGTGATGACATATTTTTAGCTGCTAAATCAATACAAAATTGGTCATCATTAAGATCTACAAAAATTTGATCATAAGTATTGTCTTTGACAGATATAATACTTTCAAAAGCATCGCCCCAAACACACTTTACAGAATTCTTTTCAGTAGCTTTCTCACCAATTTTACTAAGATGTTTATCACATACTTCAACAACTTCAGGATCCAGCTCAAACCAATCGATGAAACCAAAATTTTGTGAGATACACTCTCTCGCTACTCCTCCGTCGCCTCCTCCAATAATTGCAGCTTTTTCTTTATTTGAATTTAAATTAAGACCTGAATTTACAAAAGTTGAGCTATATAAATGTTCATCACTTTCAGCTACTTGTATTTCATTATCAATAAATAAAGCTTTTCCAAATTGTTCCAAATTTAGTATTTCAATATATTGTCCTGCTTTTGATTTAAAATTCTCTAAAACACTATTAACAACATAAGATTTTTTTAAACCTGGAGAGCTATAATTATCATGATAATGATCTATTGTGTCTCTATTGAATTCTTTAATAATAATTTGTTTATGTTCAATCTCCTCTTTGATAACTTTTAGCGCAACAGATGGTGAAACCTTTCCACAAGTAAAAAAATCAAAACTTATAATTTCATTTTCTGGAAATGTGTGAAAGCTCATATGGCTTTCTGCTAAAAGAGCTACCAATGTAAAACCTTGAGGTTCAAATTTATATTTAGAAATTTTTAAAACAGTAACATTTGCTAACTTGGCAATTTTATAAACCAATTTTTCGTAAAAAGATGGATCGTATTCTTTTTTAGCACCAATAATATCAAGAGTTATATGTTCACCAACTTTTGTCATTTATTTAGTCTCTCTTATAATTTTTAGCTTTTTTTAAAACTTTAATCATCTCTTTATCAGAAAGATTTTTAGGCTTTCCAAGTTTAAGTGCGGTTATATACTGTAAACTTAAATTTTCAACTTCTTGAGCTAATTCAAACGCATCAGGTAAATTATTGTCAAATGCAATCTGACCGTGATTTGCAATCAAACAGGCTTTTCTATTATTCAAAGCTTTTAATATATTTTTTGAAAGCTCTCTTGTTCCATAAGTAGCATATTTTGCACATTTAATATCGTTACCCCCAGCTAGAGCGACCATGTAATGAAAGGCAGGAATAGGTTTTTTGTGAACAGAAAGTGCAGTTGCATTAGTTGAATGTGTGTGAACTATTGCTTGAGCATCTCTCTTTTTGATATAGATATCTTGATGAAATCTCCACTCTGATGAAGGTTTATTTTTTTTTTCATATTTTCCGTTCAAACTAACAAACACTATATCTTTTACTTTTAACGATGAATACTTTTTTCCTGAAGGGGTAATAAGAAAACCATTGTTATGTCTGACTGATATATTGCCGGATCTTAAAGCTGATAATTTTTTGTCATTAAGCATTTTGGAAAACTTAATAACATCATTTTTCTTTTTATTAGTTTTTGAAGAGACCATTTAAACCTTCAGTAGAGGCTTCGCATATTCCTTTTTCTGTTATTAATGCTGTAACATACTTAGCTGGAGTTACATCAAAAGCCAAATTTAATGATTTACTTTTCTCTGGATAAATTAAAACTTTATCAACTTTATTATTTTTGTTAATTCCATCCACATGAGAAAGTTCTTTTGGATCTCTTTCTTCTATTGGAATA
This sequence comes from uncultured Pelagibacteraceae bacterium, assembly GCA_902603045.1. GTDB lineage: Bacteria > Pseudomonadota > Alphaproteobacteria > Pelagibacterales > Pelagibacteraceae > Pelagibacter. The sequence continues at coordinate 32,099 of CACKTH010000003.1, forward strand.
TCGTTGGAGTTTTTTAAATTCCAATCTATCGTTGAACTTGGTAAAGCAACATAAAAAGGAACCTTATTATCATGAGCTGCAAGAGCTTTTAAATATGTACCAATTTTATTGCAAACATCTCCATTAGACAATGTTCTATCTGTTCCAACAATGCACATATCAACCTGTCCTCTTTGCATTAATATTCCACCTGTATTATCTGCTATAATTGTGTTTGGAATTTCTTCTTCATTAAGTTCATATGATGTAAGATTTGCTCCTTGATTTCTTGGTCTAGTTTCATCTACCCAAACATGTATTGGTATTCCTTTTTTATGTGCATGATAAACAGGAGAAGTTGCTGTTCCCCAATCTATAGTGGCTAACCAACCTGCATTACAGTGTGTGAGAATATTTACTGTATCTTTTTTTTTTTTATATATTTCTTCAATAATATTTAATCCATTTTTACCAATACTTTCACAAAAGCCCTCATCTTCTTTGCAAATTTCTTTAGCTTCATTGAGTGCAACTTTAAATAAGTCTCCAGGTTCAACAAATGATAATTTATTGTTCATTCTATGAACTGCCCACTGAAGATTTATAGCAGTCGGCCTAGAAGCAACTAATTCCTCTGAACTTTTTTTTATAAAATCTAAACTGTTATTTTCTTTTATAGCAAGAGCTAATCCAAATGCAGCTGTGCCTCCAATTAATGGAGCCCCCCTAACTTCCATTGTTTTGATAGCATTTATTGCATCTTTAACTGAACTTAATTCTTTTATTATAAATTTATGTGGAAGCTTTGTTTGATCTATTATTTTTATAACCTGTTTTTCTTCATCAAACCAAATTGTTTTATATTCAACGCCATTAATTTTCATAATTTTAAATTATCAATAAAATACTTTCTAGCAACTGATTTAAATAATTAGCACTTTTTCTTTTTTCTTAAACTTTTTCTTCCTTTTAAATCAGATTTATAAGTACCAACTCCATATGTGCAAAATTGATTACATTTCAAATTTAATAATTTTTTATGGTTGTATCTTTTAGGAATTTCAAATTTTATATCTGGCAAAATTCCTCTAGCGGTTTGAGCTAAAGAACACTGTATTTGAAACGGATCAAAAGGAGTATTTGATGTAGGTGTAAGATAGACAGAGTCTTTTAAATCTGGACATCCGTAATCTTTTTTATGATTATAAAGTGCTCTTGGAAATTTATGTGATCCATCATTGCTTAGAATTCCAGATTTCATATGTCCGCCTCTTTCCTGTCCTTTTTGACAAGGATAAGCAAAACCTAAGGTATGAAGAATTTCATGATTTATAGTTCTATGAATGCTGGTTCCAAAGTCACCTTTTAAAAATACATAAGCGTGATGAAATCCTCCTTGGCCAGTATCATCTTTATGCTTTATATCGGCTAATGATAAATATATTTTTTTAGGATTATTAAATCCTTTTAAATTTAAGTAATAATCCGGAAAGTTCATATTCCATCCACCAGTATAAAATTTTTTATGCATATAATTTGTTCTCACAAATGAAATATCTAATTTTCCATCTTTTCTATAATCAAGTTTTAACTTTTGTTTATTTTTTGTTGCTTTAAAAAATTTCTCATTGGCTTTCATGATAATTTCTTCTGCTTTACCATTGATATCATATTCTCTATCTTTTTCATCTGGTCCTAAAAAATAGATCAAATGAATTTGATAATCATCGGTAACGTCTGGCTGGTCTTTAAAATATCTACCTGATTTTTTATCAGTATCTCTTATGGATAAATCTCTGCTCTTTGGATCTTTATGACCATCAGCCAAAGCAAACGTAGATAAAATTGATACGGCAATTAAAAAATTTATTAATCTTCTCATTTTAATTATTTTAAAGCGTTAACAAAAAATGGGACAGCTATTTCAACAGTTTCTTTTCCATGATCTCCACCAATTGTAGTTCCCCTTTCTCCACATTTTTTGTACATTTTAACATACAGCTGTCTATATAATTTATTCGCAGCACCTGGTTTTGTAGATGCCTTCTCAAATTTTTCCCTCCATTTTTTTAAATCCATATTAAAGGCTTCTTTAAAAATATCGGTTTGTTTTTCATGAATAAACCCATCGTCATTCATAACCCACCCTTCAGGAACATAAATTTCACATTTATTAAAATGTACACAATTAGCGCAGTTGTTAGCAGGTGCATCAGTATAAAAGTCATGGTGCCAACCTTCTTTTACAATTACCTCAACATCGCCTCCAGCTTTTTTCATTTTTTCCGCATAAGCAACACAAAACTTTGCAAGTGTATAATCATCAGCACCTCCAAGTAAAAATAATATTTTTGCAGGAGTTGGGGTTGGTTTATCAAATGCTACATTAAAACAATCTGGAGCCATTGGAAGTGAAGCTTTGTAATAATTTTCTTTTCCAAGAATTACATCTGAGTATTTTTTCTCTACTGCCATATTTGAAGCACTTCCACCTCTTGATAAACCTGTAATACCTAATTTTTTTGCATCAACTCTTGGGTGTTGATCCAGTATTTTATAAGCTACTAAAGCATCTAGCTCTCCAGCATTTACAGAAACTTTACCTTGATCAGAACCTGTACTTTTTGCTCCTCTACCTGTAAAACTATCTATTTCAAAAATACCAATATTGTTTTTTAAAAGTTGATTTCTAAAATCGTTACGCCAAGACTGAGTTGGAGATGTAAAGCTACTGGGCCCTCCGCTACCATGAGCAACTACAACAACTGGTAAATTTTTACCTTCCTTTGGTAAAATTAATTTTCCAGATATCTCAACAGGTGAATTTACATAAGATCCATTGATTATTGGTAAGGGAATACCAGGATTGTAGCTAGTAAATTTTATTATTTCCTCTGTTGCTTCACTTAAATACTTTAAAGGGGTGAAATGTTGTGGACGATCAACTTTAAAAAACCTACCTTTACATCTCCAAGGTTTATCAAATGGCATTCTAGCTTTTAAGGTAGCTTCATTTCCATTAATAAATTCACCTCTAATTTTTAGTCTTTGTGGACCCCACTTCGATTTCCAACTTTGTGTTATAAAAACTTTATTATCTTTAATTGTACCCTCAAATTTTATATTTTCTTTATCCCAGTGCTTTATATCAAAAGGTCCTAATTGAAATTTATTATTTTCAACATTAACAACATAAGCAGCCTCAGCCCATTCCCATTTACCTTGTTTGCAAAGAAGATCTATTTTCCATGAATTAGGATATTGCTCAGCCGTAAGATTATTATTCCAAAGTAATGATAAAATAATTAGAATTATAATTTTTTTCATTTATTAAGTACCCTTCCTGCAATTGTTTTTAATTTATCTTTAGTTTTTTGTGTTCTTTTTTCTGGAGCAGTAATTATTGCTACATCTAAGCAATTATTAGTTGGGTCATTAGGATCAATGTGATTTTCAAAGTTCTCTATCAAGTTTTTAATCATATTTTTAGCTTTTGCAGCATTATCTAAGAGCACTTTTATAACTCGTTGAACATCAACATTTTCATGATCTGGATGCCAGCAATCATAATCTGTTACCATCGATACCGAAGCATATCTAATTTCTGCTTCTCTTGCTAGTTTAGCTTCTGGCATATTTGTCATTCCAATAACATCTGCTTTCCATGATCTATATAAATTTGATTCTGCTAATGTAGAAAATTGTGGACCTTCCATAACAACATAAGTTCCACTTCTTTGATAAGGTATACTCTCTTTATTAATTGCATCCTCACAAGCATTCATCAGCCCATTTGAAGTTGGATGGGCCATTGATACATGAGCTACAATTTCATCATCAAAAAAGGTTTTATTCCGAGCAAAAGTTCTATCGATAAACTGATCAACAATTACAAATTTTCCTGGCGGTAAATCTTCCTTTAACGATCCAACAGCTGAAACGGAAACTATATCTGTGATACCAAGTTGTTTAAGTGAGTCAATATTGGCTCTAAAATTTATTTTTGAAGGAGAAATAAAATGACCTTTTCCATGTCTTGGTAAAAAAAAAATTTCTTTATTATTATATTTAGCTTTTAATATTAAATCTGAGGGTTTTCCCCATGGAGTAATTAAATCTAGAGTTTCTCTATCTTTAAACTCTTCAATGTCATATAGGCCACTTCCACCAATAATTGCCAATTTATTATTTGCCATATATTTATTTAGATTATATTTAAGTTTTATGGATTTAAAAGAACATATTAGGTCAATTCAAGACTATCCTAAAAAGGGAATTCTATTTAGAGACATCACAACTCTCATAAAAAATGAAAAGGCATTTAAAGAATGTATCAACAAAATTGTTGAAAGATCAAAAAAATTTAATTTTGATAAAATAGCAGCTGTAGAATCTAGAGGTTTTGTATTTGCTTCTGCTATTTCATATATCTTAGATAAGCCATTTATAATGTTAAGAAAAAAAAATAAATTACCTGCAGAAGTACACTCTGTTGATTTTGAGCTAGAGTATGGAACTGCAACCATTGAAGTTCACAAAGATTCTTTCAATGAAAACGATAATGTATTAATTATTGATGACTTAATTGCTACGGGAGGTACCGCAGAAGCGGCTGCTAAATTAATTGAAATATCAAAAAGCAAAGTTGCAGGATTTATTTTTGTAATTAATCTATTTGATCTTAGTGGTACTGATAATCTTTTAAAAAAAGGATATAAAGTTGAAAATCTTTTAGATTTTCCTGGTCATTGATGGTAGCGGGAAGTGGGATCGAACCACTGACCTCGGGCTTATGAGTCCCGCGCTCTAACCAACTGAGCTACCCCGCCGTAAATAATTGTTGGTTTATACTACTTTTATTTTTTGTTGCAAACAAGATTTCACTTACTCTTTTTCTTATCTTTTTTAATTTTTCTTTTTTCCTTAATAGAAAGTTTGGCTTTTTTCATTACACTAGAGTCTTTAAATGATTTACCACTATATCTTTTTGACATTTAATTAATTTGTTCAAAGAACTTATCTTTTAATTGGTAGGTAAAAGGATATTCTTTTCCAAGTGGTTGAAATTTAGTCTTAATTACTATTACGTTTTGCTTATCAAGTTTAAATTTCCATGTTAATTTAATGTCACCTGAAAACACTCTTAATCTACCTAAATTTGTAAATCTCCATCCATCTTCTGAAATGACTTTTCCATCTTGGTATCTCTTGTAATTCTTTTCATCGAATATATAAGTTACAACACCTTGATTTCTCTCATCTTCTAATGTTATTGCATAATTATTTAAAAACTCTGCTGTTTGAGATTTATTCAAACTTTTTTTGGATATTGATTTTAAAAAGTCGGTTGTTTTGTCAATGGTTTCATCTATCTTATCTTTGGCTATCGATATCGATGACAAAAAAAGAAAAATAAAAAGAATAGTAAATATTTTTTTAAACATAATTATTTAACTTAATAAATTTATAGTAAATAAAAAGGTAAATATTGAAGCAAATGTTGAAATGAATATTGCCTTGATAATATTTTCAGGACTTACATTATATGCAGAGCACATAACAATTGAGGTGGCTCCACATGGGCCAACACTAACCAACAAAGCTCCAGTAAAATTAATTGGATTTGACAAGCTAAAGAATGTGTACCCTAAAATTAGCAAAATCAGTGGTGAGATAATAAGTTTTAATATTGAAATACTGATTGTTAATTTATTGAAAACTTTTTTTGAATAAAAAGATAGAATAATACCAATTGTAAATAAACCAACTGGCATCACACATGCCGCTAGTCTTTGTAGAATATACTCAAATGGGGTTTCGTCTATATTAATCTTTGAAATTCTTAATATCAATCCAATCAATATTGCTAATATCATTGGATTTAATATTAAATTTCTCAAAAACTGAAATAATTTAATTCTTTTTTTTACAGTAAGTTCTAAAAAGAAACTAACTATGGATAATAAAACTACACTATCCATTAAAATAATACCTGATATTTGTGTTATTGTACTTCCTGCAAAGAATATTTCGGCAACAGGTAAAACTAATATTACGTGATTGGATAAAGCAACAGTTAGGGCCCAAATAATAGATTCTTGCATTGATCTTTTGAAAGTATTTTTGGTTAATAAGAAAGCAAATATTCCACTCATTAATTGCATTAAAAAATATGATGAAATTTGAGATACATCTATTTCCCCGACATCACTTTGCGCAACTAGTTTTATTATTAAAGCTGGAACTGCGATATAAAATGAAAATAAATTAAATATTCTAGCCTTTTGTAAATCAAATATTTTAATATATCCTAAAAGATAACCAATAAGAGTAATACCTATAAATGGTGTTAAGCCTAGAAATACCTGAAACATTATTGAACAGTGATTCTATGCATAATTCTATCTCCTTTAAAAGCTGTTGCCTGATGAAGCATAGATCTATTGTCCCAAATGGCTAATTGGTTTTTTTCCCACTCCAAAGAATATTGAAAACTTTTTTTTAATTGGTGTTTAAATAAATAAGTTTTTAATTTTTTATCAATTTTACTGTTATCAAAACGAATAAAGTGTCCTGGACTACAATATAAAGTATATTTACTGTTTATTTTTCTTATTAATTTATGCTTTGAAATAAGTTCTTTAGCTTTTTTTCCCTTTTCTTTTTCCCTTTCCAATCTTGTTACAGATATAGGTCCTTCTGATGAAAATATACATTTTTCATTTTTAAACTTTTTTTTAAAGTTGGCTGGTAATTTTTCATAAGCTAAATATTGAGAACAGAAATCTGTGTTTGCCTTACCTTTTTTTGGGACTAATTTAGATAACAACATTGTAAATCTAGGTGGTTTTTTTGTATAAATTGAGTCTGTATGAAATTGTTCACCAAAACTAGGACCCTTATCAGTAGATTTTCTTTGAACAACAGTTATTTGAGGATATTTTTTATTCAATCCTTTTAGTCGTGGATAGTTTGCGAGTTTTCCAAATTTTTTTGCAAATTTTACATAATGATCAGAATTTAATTTTTGGTTTCTAAAATAGATCATCCCATATTTTGAAAGAGCAGATTTTATTTTTTTTAATGTAGAATTATTAATATTATTTAAATCACAGATTAATTCCGCACCTATATTTTTTTTATTAGGAATAATTTTAAGCATTTTTTAAAAAGAAACTTTTTAATTGTTTAATTGTTTCTTTGGGATTTTGCTCTGGTATAAAATGTCCAGATTTAACAGCGACTCCTGAGACTTTTTTATTTGAATATTTTTGCCAAACTTTAATTGGTTTAAATTGTTTGCCTATAACACCATTTTTTCCCCATAAAACTTGAACAGGAATATTTAATTTTTTCTTTCGATCATGTCTGTCATGATCAAGATCAATAGTAGCAGATGCTCTATAATCCTCACATGATCCATGTATTCTCTTTGGTTGCTTAAAGCACTTTAGATAACCCTCTTCGACTTTTCCAAATTTATGATTCCCGGACCATTTATCTAAACAATTCTTCATCCATTTTCTAGGATCACTCATTATCATTCTTTCTGGTAACCATTTTGGTTGAATTAAGAAAAACCAATGAAAGTAAGCTTTTGCAAAATCTCTAGTTGTTAGTTCATACATATCTAATGTTGGACAAATATCTAATACACTTAGAGCTAGCACGTTTTTTCTGTGGTCTCTTGCCAATCTATGAGCAACTCTTCCACCTCTATCATGACCTGCAACAAAAAATTTTGTATATCCTAATTTTACCATCATTTGTTTCATGTCGTTTGCCATTTCTCTTTTTGAATAATTAAAATGTTTATTATCAGACGGTGGGGCTAAACTGTCTCCATAACCTCTTAGGTCAGCTGCAATAACTGTAAAGTATTTTGACAACTCAGGAGCAGTTTTGTGCCACATTAAATGTGTTTGAGGGTAACCATGAAGTAATAATAAAGGAGGACCATCACCTTTGACTTTGCAAAAGACTTTCCCTTTTTTTACTTTTACGTATCTGCTCTTAAATCCTTCAAACATTTATTTATTTTAATTTATATATTAATAATTCAATCAGTAATTTTAAAATTGTTCAAATACAACGTTAATAAGGTCAATTATTAAATTGAATTATCATTCATTGAATGTATACCTTCATTTTTGTGAGAATTGAAGAAGAGCTAAAACTAGATTATTCCGACGTACTTTTTAGACCTAAAAGAAGCACTCTTAAAAGTAGAAAAGATGTTAACTTAAAGAGAACTTATCGTTTTAAATACAGTAAAAACGAATGGTCTGGAATTCCTATAATGGCTGCTAATATGGATGGTGTAGGTGTACTTGGTGTTGCCGAAAAATTATCTGGATATGGAATGATCACATGTTTAACAAAACAGCATGATATTAAAAAAATAAAACAATTTAAAAAAATTAAATCAATATATCCAAATGTAGCTTTAAGTATTGGAACAAAAAAAGAAGATTTTCAAAATTTAGATAAAGTTTTAAAAGAATTTAGTTTTATTAAATTCATTTGTATTGACGTTGCAAATGGTTACTCAGAACATTTTAGTAAATTTTTAAAATCTGTAAGAGATAAATATCCAACAAAAACAATAATTGCTGGTAATGTTGTTACAGCTGATATGACTCAAGAATTAATTTTATCGGGTGCAGATATTGTTAAAGTTGGAATTGGACCAGGAAGTGTTTGTACGACACGTATACAAACTGGAGTTGGATATCCTCAGTTAAGTGCAGTAATAGAATGTGCCGATGCAGCTCATGGGTTAGGTGCACATATCATTGCAGACGGTGGATGTACATGCCCAGGTGACGTTGCTAAAGCATTTGGTGGAGGAGCTGATTTTGTTATGCTTGGAGGAATGTTTGCAGGTCATGATGAAGGCAAAGGAAAATTGGTAAAATCTAATGGCTCAAAGTATGTTGAATTTTACGGATCAAGTTCTGAAACTGCAAATAACAAACATTATGGTGGTCTATCTGATTATAGAAGTAGCGAAGGCAGAACAGTAAGAGTTAAGTACCGTGGTAAAATTAATGATACCATTTTAAATATTTTAGGTGGTGTTAGAAGCAGTTGTACATATGTTGGAGCGCCCTCTTTAAAACAATTAAGTAAGTGCACAACTTTTGTAAGAGTTACTAAGCAATTTAACGATACTTTCACTAAATAAATGAAAGAGTATTCTATAGCTTCTATTGCTGGTGACGGCATTGGAAAAGAAGTTGTACCTGAAGCGAAAAAAATTTTAAAAGAAATTTCTCAGCAACATCAATTTAAATTAAATATAGAAGATTATGATTTCGCATCATGTGATTATTACGAAAAGCATGGAAAAATGATGCCAGATGACTGGAAAGATAAATTAACAAAACACGATGCAATTTTTTTTGGTGCGGTTGGTATGCCAGAAAAATACCCTGACCACATAACACTTTGGGGATCATTGTTGAAATTTAGAAGAGAGTTTGATCAATTTATCAACTTAAGACCTGTAAAACTTTTTGAAGGTGTAAATGCTCCATTAGCTAATAAAAAACCAGGTGATATTGACATGATAATTGTTAGAGAAAATACTGAAGGCGAATATTCGTCAGTTGGTGGAAGAATGTATCAGGGAACTGATAGAGAAGTTGTTATTCAAGAGACAATTATGTCAAAATATGGAATAGATAGAGTACAACAATTTGCATTTGAATTAGCTAAAAAAAGAAAAAGAAAAAAACTAACAAGTGCAACAAAATCAAATGGAATATCAATTACAATGCCTTATTGGGACGAAAGATTTAATGAGAATAAAAAGAATTATTCTGATGTAGAAACTGATCAGTACCATATAGATATATTAGCTGCTAGATTTGTTCTAAGTCCTGAACGTTTTGATGTGATAGTCGCATCAAACCTTTTTGGAGACATTTTATCAGATCTAGGACCGGCTTGTACTGGAACAATTGGAATTGCACCGTCTGGAAATATAAATCCAACGAATAAGTATCCATCATTATTTGAACCTGTACATGGATCTGCGCCAGATATTGCGGGTCAAGGGATAGCTAATCCAGTAGGACAAATTTGGTCAGCTGCAATGATGCTAGATTATTTAGGTGAAAAAGAAGCTTCTGATAGAATAGTAAAATCAATTGAATTAACACTTAAAGATAAAAACAGTCGAACAAAAGATCTTCAAGGCTCTAGTAATACAGAACAGTGCTCAAAAAAAATTTTAGATAATCTTAGTTCAGTCTAAAATTTAATCAAAATTATGAATTTTCTTAAAAATAAATCTATTACCAAAGTTATAATTTTATCTATATCTGGATTTTTTATTTTAGTTTGCCAAGACTCTACTGCAAAATATCTAGGAACATTAATGCCATTAAATCAAGTAATTTGGGGCAGATTTTTTTTTCACTTTGTCATTATTTTAATTTTATTCGCAATATTAAAACCTAAGTTAAACTTAAAAAGCAATTTTAAAATTAATATTATTAGATCTATATTAATGGTTTTTGCTACTTTTTTTTTCATTCATTCTTTACAAAAATTTGACCTTGTAGATATCTATGTAGTTTTCTTTTCAGCTCCACTAATAGTGTCAATTTTAACAGCATTATTTTTAAAAGATATTCTTTCGTCTAAAGGTATAATTTTAATGTTGTTAAGCTTTGGGTGTATAATTTATTCAATGAGTCCAAGTATGAAAGTTTTAAGTTTAGACTTAATTTTTCCTTTGGTGCCACCAGTATGTTGGGCTTTTTATCAATTTTTTACAAAATTTATTTCTGGTAATAACGATCCTTTAGTTGCTCTATTTTATGCTGCTGTTGTAGGGGCCATTGTTTTCTCTATTTATGTAATGTTTGACTGGACACCAATTGAGAATAAGAGCTTGTGGATCTGGTTAGTATTTCTAGGTGTATTAGGTTTTAGTAGTCATCTTTTAATTATATTTGCAATTCAGCTATCAAATTTGTCTTTTGTAACTAATTTTCAATATTCCCAATTAATTTGGTCAACATTAATAAATTTTTATATATTTGGAGTACCTTTTGATTTTAATAAAACTTTTGGTGTTATTGGAATTATTGTTTTTGGAGTTTTATTTGTTCAGGCTGAAAGTAGAAAAAAGAAAATTAGTTCTTAAAATCTTTATTGTTTAAAGGTTTTTCTAATACTTCAACTGGATATTTTTTTTTTTCAATTTCAATATATATATTTTTGTTTTTTAATGTTTCAACTGTATTTCCAGAATTGACATATCCAAATGAAAGATTTTTATCATAACAAAAAGAATAATTTCCTGAAGTTGTTCTACCAATTATTTCGTCATCCATATAAATAGGTTCTTCATGTAGTAAAAGTGGCTCACCAGGTTTGCTGTCTTTAAGAGTAAACATCATCATTCTCTTATCTAATTTTTGGTTTTTAATTTTTAATAGAGCATCTTTTCCAATAAAGTTAACATTTTTCTTATAACTAATTGCAAATTTTAAACCTGCTTGATACTGATTTTCTTCTGGCGAAATATCATGTCCCCAGTGAACAAATCCACTTTCCATTCTCATAATATCCATTGCATGCATTCCACAATGAGATAGTTCAAAGTTTTTCCCTTCTTCAATCAGAATTTCATATAAATCCTTAGCTAAACTTGAGTCAATGTAAAGCTCAAATCCTAATTCACCAACATAAGAAAGTCGTTGAGCCCAAACTTTAAAACCATTTATCATTATGAACTTTCCAGTTCCAAACTTAAATTTATCGTTACTAAAATCATCATTGCTTATTTTTGAAATCATCTCTCTGCTCTTTGGACCAAATAGTCCTAGACAACAAATATCTTCTGTTACATCTTTAAAGGATACGTCTTCATCTAAATACTTTAAGATATGGTATTTATCATGCTCTCTTGTAGCTGCAGAGCTTACAACTCTAAAAAAGTTTTTATCCATACATACAACAGTTAAATCTGTTTCTATTCCCCCATCTTCATTTAGCATATGAGTGTAAGTTGTTTTTCCAATTTCATTTTTAATATTTGCAGTACATAACTTTTGTAATTCTTGATGAGTTTTTTCACCTTTCAAATCAAATTTTGAAAATGTTGAAAAATCAAATAGACCAACATTCTTCCTAGCGTTTAAAGTCTCGTGTTTTGCTGATGGATACCAATTTTGATAATTAAAACTATATTCGTATTTAGGCTCCTTACCATTCAACGAATACCACATTGGTCTTTCAAATCCTCCTGTGACTCCAAAACAAGCTCCAGCATTTTTTAATTCCTCGTGATAAGGTAAAAGCTTTTGATTTCTTGATGTATTTGGTTGTTTATAAGGCCAATGCATTCCATATAAATCACCAAGAGTTTCTGTTACCCTTTCCATAATAAAGTTTTTCGATGAGTGGAATTTTTGAAACCTTTTAATATCCACTGAAAATAAATCTTCATTAATATGTCCATTCATCATCCATTCAGCAGTAACTCTACCCGCTCCTCCTGAGCTAGCAATTCCAATGCTATTAAAGCCACAGCATGTATATAAATTTTTAACTTCAGGAGTTTCACCTAATAAATACTGAGTATCTGGAGTAAAAGACTCTGGACCTGAGAAAAATTTTCTTATTCCTGCACTTTCTAACATTGGTAATCTATGAAATGATTTTTCTAAGTAAGGTTCAAAGTGATCAAAATCATCTGGTAGTTCACCAAATGAAAAATTTTCTGGAACTCTTCCTGTTTCTTTAAATGCCGGTTTTGCCTTAGGTTCAAAAATACCTACAAGCATCTTTCCAGCATCTTCTTTTAAATATAAACAAGCATTATAATCTCTTAATACTGGAAGATTTTGAGGTAAGTCTTTTATTGGTTCTGTAATGATATAAAAATGCTCGTTTGGATATAAAGGTACACTTACATTTATTTCTTCACCTAATTGTCTTGACCACATTCCTGTTGCCATAACGACGTATTCACAATCTATAATACCTGCATCAGTTTCTACCCCTCTTATTCTTGAATTTTTGATTAAAATTTTTTTTACGGGGGTTTTTTCAAAAATCTTTGCACCCTCCATTCTTGCAGCTTTTGCAAGAACATTAGTTACTCCAACTGGATCTGCTTGACCATCTTTCGGCATGTAAACACCACCTACAATATCTTCACTATGTAATACGGGATACAATTCCTTTAAACGTTTTTTATTAAGAACTTCTACTTCAACATCTGATAATTGAGCAGTTGTTGCTTGTCTTAGTAATTCTTGCATTCTTTCTTTGGTAGATGCAACAGTGATTGCACCATTTTGCTTCATTCCAGTTGATAAACCTGTAGTCTTTTCTAAATCTTTATAAAGATCTAAAGAATATTTTCTTATTTTTGTAATTGTTGATGATGCGCCTAATTGACCGAGAAGACCTGCTGCATGCCAAGTAGTTCCTGAAGTAAGTAAATCTCTTTCAAGCAAAACAACATCTCTCCATCCAAATTTTGCAAGATGATAAGCGCATGATGTTCCAGCAACACCGCCACCAATGACAACTACTTTAGTACTTTTAGGTAACTCTTTCATATGTATTTGGATTTATATAATTAAATTTAAAAGCAAACAATATGATCAATATGGATGGGTCTTTTTATGCCAAATTTTTCATCAACTTCGTGTTGATGAATATGATGTGAGTGAACAAAAACTGGTATTAATTTATTACTTAATGTTTTTAACGTATAAATAAAATTTGAACCTCTAAATTTTCTATCTACTACCTCAAGTTTAAGATTGCTCGCATCATCATGTTGTAAGTCTTCTGGCTGTATTAAAAGTTTTACTTTAGATCCTATTGGGAATGGTCTAGCAAAATTTCCTGTTATTGTTCCTAAATCTTCATTTTCAAGACTTTTCGGACTGGTAACTTCTGCTGGTATTAATGTGCCTCTATTTAAAAAATTAACTACTTCAACTGAATTTGGTAAATGGTAGACATTATATGGATCATCATATTGCTTTAATTCTCCATCTAAAATTATTCCACATTTACTACCTAAATAAAAAGCTTCATATGAGTCGTGAGTTACAATTATTGTTGTTATTTTAGAATTGGTTAAAATTTGCTTTAATTCAACTTGAATTTCCTCTTTAAAACTTTGATCTACATTAGATAATGGCTCATCCAACATTAATAAGTCTGGTTGAGAAACTAAAGATCTAGCTAAAGATACTCTTTGAGCTTCACCCGCACTGATCTCATGGGGAAATTTATTTAATATTTTATTTAAATTTAAAAAATTAATTATTTTTTTAGTTTGTATTTTCTTATCTTCTTTAACTCTGTCAGAGCCAAGATTAATATTTTTTTCTATATTATAATGTGGAAATAAACTGTTCTCTTGAAATGATAGAGCAATATTACGATTTTCTGGCTCAATATGAATATTTTGAGATGAAAGTGTTCTGCCTTTTAGATTAATTTTACCCTTATTAATTTTTTCTAGACCTGCAATAGTTCTTAGTATTGTAGTTTTACCTATACCAGAAGGTCCAAGTAAACATACAATTTCACCTTCATTTTTAATTTTTAAGGTAACATTATTAACCTTATTTTTCCCGCCCGCAGCAAAGGAAACATTATCAATTTCAAAAAAATTATCAGTCATTAGTCTTTTAAAATAAATCTAGATGTAATCAAAATAAATGTACTTGCAATTAATATCAAGAATAATGATGGAACAGCCGCAGCTTCTAAAAGATCTTGAGATGCAAAAATATATGCTGTTGTAGCGAAAGTTTCAAAGTTAAACGGTCTTAATATTAAAGTTATAGGTAATTCTTTTATTATCTCTATAGTAATCAATATCCCTATTAGAAAAACAGAATTTTTTAAATAAGGGACGTGAATTCCTAAGAACGTTTTTATTTTAGAGTAGCCAAGAAGATAAGAACTTTCGTCAATTGACCTGTTTATTCTTTCGTAACCAGTTTTCAATCCGTTATAAGCTAGTGAATAAAATCTTATAAAATAAACTATCACTAAACCAAAAATAGATCCTATAAATATTTTCTTTATCGAATTAAATTCAAAGGCTTTAACAAAAGTATTGTCAAACCAAGCAATAAAAGTGATGAATGCTAAAGCTAAAATTACACCTGGGATTGCATATCCTGTAATTGAAAATGTCGTAAGAAGGTTTAAAAATTTACTTTTAGTTACTCTATTTCCATAATTTGAAATAAATGAAAAAACTACTAATACAATACTAGATAAAAAAACCAGATAAATAGTATTTGAAAATATTTGAAAGGTATTTAAATCAAATAAATTTTTTGGAAAAATTATTGTCCAATACAACATTTGTAAAACAGGGAATAAAAAACTAACTAAAAAAACTAAAAAACAAAACCCAAAAGCCAAAGTGCCTTTAGAAAAATTTAGTTTAATTTTCTTCTTTTCTTTAATACCACCTTTAACTGGAGAGTGATATTGAGCACGTTTTCTTGAGATATTTTCAATAAGAAAGAGTCCTAAAATAAATAATAGTAAAAAAAATGAGAGTTGATTTGCAAAAGCTAAATCATCAAAAGATATCCAAGAATCATATATTCCAGTAGTAAGAGTTGCTATTCCAAAAAATGATACAGCTCCAAAATCTGATAATGTTTCCATGGCAACTAATGCTAAACCCGCAACTATAGCTGGTCTTGCAGATGGTAAAATAATTTTAAAGAAAGATTTATATTTTGAAAAACCTAAATTTTGTCCTAATTCTATTAAATTTTGGGACTGATAATGAAAAGATGCTCTAGTTAGAACGTAAACATATCCAAAAAGTGAAAAAGAAATAGATAAAATAGCACCAAGCATTCCATCAAATTTTGGAATGGATTGATTATATTCACCGGGTCCAAATAAAGATTTAAATATTGAGTATAGTGTTCCAAA
>CACKTH010000004.1 GCA_902603045.1 uncultured Pelagibacteraceae bacterium
AAAGACTTTTCAACGTCAACTGGTTCGGTCCTCCAGCAAGTGTTACCTTGCGTTCAACCTGCTCATGGTAAGCTCATTCGTTTTCGGGTCTAATTCATAAAACTAATCGCCCTATTAAGACTTGCTTTCGCTACGCCTACACCTAGATGGCTTAAGCTTGCTTTATAAATTAAGTCACTGACCCATTATACAAAAGGTACGCCGTCACTCTAAAAAGAGCTTCGACTGATTGTAGGCATGCAGTTTCAGGTTCTATTTCACTCCCCTAATAGGGGTTCTTTTCACCTTTCCCTCACGGTACTAGTTCACTATCGGTCACTGAAGAGTATTTAGGCTTAGAGGGTGGTCCCCCTATATTCGAGCAGGATTTCACGTGTCCCGCTTTACTCAAGAAATTTGTTAAACATTACTCATACGGGACTATCACCCTCTTTGGTTAGCTTTTCCAAACTATTCAAATTTTTTTAACAAATCTACTGGCCTGTTCCATTTTCGCTCGCCACTACTAACGGAATCTCATTTGATTTCTTTTCCTCCGGTTACTTAGATGTTTCAGTTCTCCGGGTTATCTCTTTAAACCTATGTATTCAGTTTAAAGTAACACATAAAGTGTTGGGTTTCCCCATTCGGAAATTTACGGATCAAAACTTGCATACAGCTCCCCGTAACTTATCGCAGTATACCACGTCCTTCATCGGCTTTCAGTGCCAAGGCATCCGCCACACGCCCTTAAACGCTTAATTTATGCACAGAAAAAAATTCTGTGTTGAATTAAATTTTTATTTAATATTCATCTTTTCGAATATTAATAGATTGTTCTTAACTAAGAACAATCGGATATAGATATTGATAATATAAAAAAATTTTTTACGAAATAAAATAACTAGTGTTTCATGGTGGAGGATAGCGGGATCGAACCGCTGACCTCCTGAATGCAAATCAGGCGCTCTCCCAGCTGAGCTAATCCCCCAGAATTTATTGGTGGGCCGAGAAAGACTCGAACTTTCGACCCCACCCTTATCAAGGGTGTGCTCTAACCAACTGAGCTACCGGCCCTTTACGTAGAAGAGTGAAACACAAATTTCAAGAAGAGAAATGAGGACGGTCAACATTATCCTGTTATATTTTTTAGATTAAGAAAATTTTCTTAATCATCCTTAGAAAGGAGGTAATCCAGCCGCAGGTTCCCCTACGGCTACCTTGTTACGACTTCACCCCAGTCGCTGACTATACCGTGGTCAAGGGTTTTAAACCTTGCCTTAAGGTAGAACCAACTCCCATGGTGTGACGGGCGGTGTGTACAAGACCCGGGAACGTATTCACCGCGGCGCGCTGATCCGCGATTACTAGTAATTCCAGCTTCATGTACTCGAGTTGCAGAGTACAATCCGAACTGAGGCATCTTTTTAGGATTTGCTTGACGTCGCCATCTTGCTTCCTATTGTAAATGCCATTGTAGCACGTGTGTAGCCCAACACGTAAGGGCCATGAGGACTTGACGTCATCCCCACCTTCCTCCAGCTTATCACTGGCAGTTCTTTCAGAGTGCCCAACTTAATGATGGCAACTAAAAGTGAGGGTTGCGCTCGTTGCGGGACTTAACCCAACATCTCACGACACGAGCTGACGACAGCCATGCAGCACCTGTGTTTCGTCCGGCCGAACCGAAAACTTTAATCTCTTAAAGTCGCGACGAACATGTCAAGTGTTGGTAAGGTTCTGCGCGTATCTTCGAATTAAACCACATGCTCCACTACTTGTGCGGGTCCCCGTCAATTCATTTGAGTTTTAACCTTGCGGTCGTACTCCCCAGGCGGTGTGTTTAATGCTTTCGCTGCGACACTGAAAATAAATTTCCAACGTCTAACACACATCGTTTACGGCATGGACTACGAGGGTATCTAATCCTCTTCGCTACCCATGCTTTCGTTCCTCAGTGTCAGTAATGATCCAGAAAGCTGCCTTCGCAATTGGTATTCTTTCTAATATCTACGAATTTCACCTCTACACTAGAAATTCTGCTTTCCTCTATCATACTCTAGCTAAAAAGTTTTGATGGCAGTTCCAGAGTTAAGCTCTGGGATTTCACCACCAACTTTTTTAACCACCTACGAACTCTTTAAGCCCAGTAATTCCGAACTACGCTAGGTCCCTTCGTATTACCGCGGCTGCTGGCACGAAGTTAGCCGGACCTTCTTATTCGGGTACAGTCATTTTCTTCCCCGACGAAAGAGCTTTACAACCCAAGGGCCTTCTTCACTCACGCGGCATCGCTGCATCAGAGTTTCCTCCATTGTGCAATATTCCCTACTGCTGCCTCCCGTAGGAGTTTGGGCCGTGTCTCAGTCCCAATGTGGCTGATCATCCTCTCAGATCAGCTATTGATCAAAGTCTTGGTAGGCCATTACCCCACCAACAAACTAATCAAATGCAGGCTCATCCTTCGGCGCATAAAGCTTTCTCCGTAAAGACTTATGAGGTATTAGCACAAGTTTCCTCGTGTTATTCCTCACCAAAGGGAAGATACCTACATGTTACTCACCCGTCTGCCACTAAGTATTACTACTTCGTTCGACTTGCATGTATAAGGCGTGCCGCCAGCGTACGTTCTGAGCCATGATCAAACTCTCAAGTTTAAAAACGGCGCACACTAGCTTCTACATAAATACTAAGAATAATATTTATGTAATGTTGAAGTGTGTACGACAAATTTTGGTAACCTTAACCGTCCACACTTCTCTTCTTAAAATATTAACTAATTAAATAACTAATTGGGCTATTACCCAATAAATAACATTTTTTAAATGTTGAGTGAACCGCTTATAAATAATAATATTAAGAAATCAAGATATTAGATAAACAAAAAATGCTAAAAAATGCCACAAAAATCAAGGTTTTTAGACTAATTATATGAAAATTTTTAAATTAAACGCTTATAAAGAGTATTCTATATTTATTTGGCTAATATTAATTACTCTAGCAGGTGTTTTCATTTCAACTATTTACTCAAGTAATAAAGAAAAAGAATATGAAAAAATCAAATCAACTTTGGATAATATTTATCTCAAAAAAACTTTAAAGGAAATTTCACAAAATTTAGATCCAAGGTATGAGACAGTATACTATATTTCAAAATCGGGTGACACTATCCAAAGCATAATAGATAATTTAAAAATAAATAATCAAGAAAAAAAATTGTTAATTAAAACCATAAAGAAAGTCGACTCTTTCAGAATTTTAAAGATCAACCAAAAATTTAAATTTAAATTTGATAATATATCTGATCAAAAGGTAGTAGAGTTTACTATAGAAACCGATAAAAAAAATGAAATTCAATTCTCAAAAAATTTAAATAAAAATAGATTTGATACAAAAAAAATCAAAAAAAATTTCAAAAAGAATTTGGTATATAAAGAAACTATCATAACTAATAGTTTGTACAATAGTGCAATAGATTTAGGTATAAAACCAAACGTCATCATTGAATTTGCTAGATTATATGGCTTCCAAGTGGACTTTCAAAGGGATGTATGGAAAGATGATAGTTTTCAAATTATTTATGAGGAATTTGTTAATAAAGATGGTTTGGTTGTAGATACAGGCGAAATTATTTTTACTAATCTAAGTTTGCAGAATACAGATTTTCAACTTTATAAGTATGAGTTCGAAAACAATAAGACTGATTATTTTGATGAAAATGGAAAAAGTGTAAAAAAAACTTTAATGAAAACCCCAATTAATGGGGCAAGATTATCATCATCATTTGGTAATAGAAAACACCCTATTTTAGGTTATACAAAAATGCATACCGGAACTGACTTTGCAGCACCAACTGGTACACCTATAATGGCATCAGGTGATGGAAAAGTTACAAAAGCTGGATGGTGTGGAGGTGGCGGTAATTGCGTAAAAATTAAACATAATAATACCTATCAAACAGTTTATGCGCATATGTCAAAATTTGGAAGAGGGATTAAAAAAGGATCACGAGTAAAACAAGGTCAAATCATTGGCTACGTCGGATCGACGGGGTTATCAACTGGTCCACATTTACATTATGAGGTAATAGAAAATGGAAGAAAAATTAATTCACAAAAACTTAAACTTCCATCTGGAAAGATACTTAAAGGAAAAGAAAGAAAAAAATTTGAAGTTGAGAAAATTAAAATTGATGTTCTAAAATCAAATTTAATCACCAAGTTAAACTAATCTAATTTATTAATTGTATCAGGATTATTATCTTCAATTTTATTGGAGCTTAAATCTTCTACATCTTTTTTAAAATTTTGCTCTATTACATTATTAGGTTCTTTTTGCACTTTATTAATTTCTTGGATACTCAAAATTCTAGAAAAATGATCTGCGTGTTGAAGATAATTTTCAGAAAGTATTTTATCTCCTGAAGATAATGCCTCTCGAGCCAAATTGTTATATTTGTCAATCAATTTAGCAGCATTTTGATTATTTCGTCCTGGATTTCTGTGTTTAAAATCTGAATTAGGACTAAAATCGTTTTGAACTTTATGTCCATTCATAGGTCTTCTTCTAAAACTTCTATCGCCGTTATTCTTAAATCTATTTTTTCTGTGATTTCGGTAGTTATTCATTAAAATATTCTAGTAGAAATGATTACTCTTGGGTGTGACTGAAAATCTTTGCAAACTTCATTTATATAAAATTTATTTGCCTTCAATAGTACTCTAACTGGTGTCAATTGGTTTTCTCCTATTTCAAATATTAGTTTACCGTTGTGCTTCAATAATATTTTGCTTTTAATAATAATTTTTTCTATAGCACTTAATCCGTTTATACCAGCATCTAAAGCCAAAAATGGTTCATATAATCTAACATCAGAAATTAATTTTTTTAAATCAAATTTTTTAATGTAAGGTGGGTTAGATACAATCAAATCATATTTATTATGATTTAATTTGTCAATATCGATATTAACAAATTTAATTTTATTTTCTAAGTGATGCATTTTTGCATTATATTTTGCCACGTTTATCGCCTTTTTACTTATATCTATAGCAGAGCCATAAAAATTAGGCCTTTCTTTTAATATTGATAAAATTATACAACCAGATCCTGTTCCAATATCTAAAATCCGTTTTGCAGTGTTAAAATTAGTTAATTTTAAGACTTCATTTACAATTATCTCAGTTTCTGGCCTTGGAATAAGAACTTCTTGATTAACCATATATTTTGACTTCCAAAATTCTTTTTCATTTAAAATGTAGGCTATTGGCTCTTTTTTAGCGCGCCTTGAAACTAATTCTCTAAATTTGCTAAAATTTTTTTTTTCAATTTTATAATCTAAATTAATCAATATTTTTTCTCTTGAGGAGTTTAACGCTTTAGATAAGAGTAATTCTGTATCTATTTTATAACTTTCAATATTATTTAATTTTAAAACTTTATTTGCATAATTCAATGCGTCTAGATTATTCACTAGTTTATTTTAGTAAGTTCTTCTTGTTGTGCTTGTAAACTCAAACTTTCAATGATTTCATCGAATATTTCACCCTCCATAAATTCCTCTAACTTGTGAAGTGTTAAATTAATTCTGTGATCTGTTACTCTTCCTTGAGGAAAGTTATAAGTTCTAATCCGTTCAGATCTATCTCCAGATCCAATCTTACTTTTTCTATCTTTAGATCTTTCTTGATCAATTTTTTGCCTCTCAAAATCATAAATTCTAGATCTTAAAATTTTTAATCCTTTTTCTTTATTTCTTATTTGTGATTTTTCATCTTGTTGGCTGACAACAATGCCTGATGGGATATGGGTAATTCTCACTGCGGAATCTGTAGTATTTACACTTTGTCCACCTGGTCCACTACTTCTAAATACATCTATTCTTAAATCTTTTTCATCTAATCTAATATCTAAGTCTTCTGCTTCAGGTAAAACTGCTACTGTGGCAGCAGATGTATGAACTCTTCCTTGAGTTTCTGTATCAGGGACTCTTTGAACTCTGTGGACCCCGCTTTCAAATTTCAATGATGAATAAATATTTTTTCCTTTTATTAAAGCTATTACCTCTTTAAGACCACCTGCATCACTTTTAGATATAGATATAATTTCTACGGACCAATTTTTTTTTTGGCATATTTTTTCGTACATTTTGTATAAGTCTGAAGCAAAGAGACTAGCCTCAAGGCCTCCTGTGCCTGCTCTGATTTCAATAATTGCATTTTTACTGTCCGCAATATCTTTTGGAAGTAAGAATAATTTGATTTTTTTTTCGTTAATTTGAAAATTATTTTTTAAATTTTCAAGTTCATTAGTTGCGAATTCTTTCATCTCTACATCTGAGTTTTCGTCATTAATTATATTATTTAAATCATTAGAGTCTTTTTGATAACTTAAATATTCCTTTGCTTGTTTTACTATTTCACTCAAATCTGAATACTCTTTTGAATATTCGGCATATTTTTTTTTTTCAATTTCACCTGAAGATAATTGCTTCTCAAGTTTATTATGTCTATCTATTAAATTTTGAACTTTTTCTTTTGGGAGCATTTATTAATTAATTATAAGTTTGAAGCTTTTTCTTCAACTAAAGTTACAATTTTGTTTATCATATCTTTAGTTACAACTTTTTCTTTTTCTAAGCCATTTAGATATAACATATGATTATCTTTTCCACCGCCAGTAATACCAATTTCAGTTTGTTTGGCCTCTCCTGGTCCATTAACAACACAGCCAATAATTGACAAAGTTATGGGCTTTTTAATGTGTGATAACCTTCTTTCTAATTCTTTTACAGTATCAATTACTTGAAAAGCTTGTCTAGCGCAAGAAGGGCATGAAATTATCTTTACTCCTCTATTTCTCAAATTTAAGGATTTCAAAATTTCATTTCCAACTTTAATTTCTTCAACAGGATCATCTGAGAGTGATACTCTTACAGTGTCTCCTATTCCGTCTAACAACAAACTGCCAAACCCAATAGAAGTTTTAACACTACCAGGAAGATAACTTCCTGCCTCTGTAATACCAAGGTGAAGCGGATAATCTGTTTTTTCAGATAATAACTTATACGCAGCTATAGACAAAAAAACATCAGAAGATTTAACACTAATTTTAAAATTAAAAAAATTCATATCTTCAATTATTTTTATATTTCTTAACGCACTATCAACCAAGGCTTCTGGGCAGGGTTCTCTATACTTATCAAGAATGTCTTTCTCGAGTGATCCAGCGTTAACGCCTATTCTAATAGAACAACTGTTATTTTTTGCTGCAGAAACAATTTCTGCGACTCTCTTTCGATCTCCGATGTTTCCTGGGTTTATACGTAGACAATGAGCACCGTTCTCTGCTGCCTCAATTGCTCTTTTATAATGAAAATGAATATCTGCTACTATTGGAACATCCACATGCTTAATAATAGTTTTTAAAGATTCTGTTGAATTTCTATCAGGGCAAGAAACTCTTACAATATCTGCTCCAGTTTCTGCAACTTTATTTATTTGTTCTATTGTGGATTTATGATCAGTAGTTAATGTATTGGTCATTGTCTGAACTGTAATTGGATTATCTCCTCCAACTTTTACTTTCCCAACACTAATTTCTCTAGTTTTTTTTCTATGTATATTTCTGAAAGGTCTAATTTCTGAGATCATTTTTCTAAATTAAATTCTTTATGAAGGGACTTGATTGCTTTTATAACATTTGCTCTTTTAATTAAAACAGATATTTTTATTTCTGAGGTTGAAATAACTTGAATATTAATATTTTTATTAGCAAGTGCTTGAAACATTCTAAATGTTACGCCTGGTGTAGTTACCATACCGACACCTATTATTGATACTTTTGATACATTTTTATCAAAAATCATTTTTTTAAAAATTATATTTTTATTATTTTTAATAATTTTTTTGGTTTTAGTTAAATCATAAGATTTTATAGTAAAAGTAAGGTCAGTTTCATTGCCATCTGAAGATATATTTTGAACAACCATATCTACATTAATTGAATTTTGTGAAAGTGGTTTAAATATGGAAGCTGCTATACCTGGTCTATCTTTCACTCCTAATAATGTTACTTTTGCATCGTTATCGGTTGAAGAAATTCCTGTTATTATTTTATTATTAATAATATTTTTTCTTTTAGTAATTAAAGTGCCGGGTTTTTTAACGAATGATGATTTTACCTCAACATCAATCCTATTCAATCTTGCATCTTGTATTGAATGTGGCTGCATAACTTTTGATCCCAATGAAGCCATTTCTAACATTTCTTCGTAAGAAATATTTTTTATTTTATTTGCTGAATTTAATTTATTTGGATCTGTAGTGTAAACACCTTCAACATCTGTATATATTACACATCGTTCAGCTTTAAAAAACTTTGCAAACATAATTGCGCTAGAATCTGATCCACCTCTACCAATGGTTGTTATGTTAAAATTTTTGTTTACGCCTTGAAAACCAGCTATAATAGGTATTGTTCCAGAATTTAAAAATTTTAATATTTTAGTTTTATTAATATATTTAATTCTAGAATATTTATGTTTCCCCTCAGTTAAAATTGGTATTTGCCAAGCCATTAATGATCTTGATTTTAATCCTTTTGTTAAAAGTTGACCTGACAATAATGAACAGGAAATCTGCTCTCCAGCTGAAACTAACGTATCATACTCATGATCAGGAAAATTTTTACTAATTTTTTGAGACATATTTATTAGTTTATTAGTGGTGCCACTCATTGCCGAAGCTAAAACTATTACCTTGTATTTCTTTGAATAAGATTTGATTATATTGGCAACCTTGCTAATCCTTTGTATGGATCCAACAGAAGTTCCTCCAAATTTTAATACAATAATTTTCATTGGTAGTTTTATTTACAAGTTTTTTTATATTGATAAAATACATCTAATTAATAATGTCAATATAGAATGAGTAATAGTACTATAAACCAGCAAGAAGTAGAAAAATTTAACAAAATCGCAGAAGAATGGTGGAATCCTAATGGTAAGTTTAAACCACTTCATAAGTTCAATCCAATAAGAATTGAATATATAAAAAAAAATATTATTAAAGATTTTAACATTTTAGCAAATGATAAACCCTTAAGTGGAATAAGTATTCTTGATATTGGATGTGGAGGAGGTTTGTTATCTGAGCCATTAGCAAGACTTGGTGCAAATGTTGTAGGTATTGATGCTTCAAAAAAAAATATTAATGTCGCAAAACATCATTTAAGCAAAAGCAATCTAAAAATTGAGTATTATGATGTATCTCCAGAAAACTTTTCTTATAAAAAAAAATTTGATGTAATTCTTAATATGGAAATAGTCGAACATGTTGAAGATATACCTAAATTTATAAATCAGAGTGCAAAATTTTTAAAAATTGATGGAATAATGTTTATTGCTACCTTAAATCAAACTTTAAAATCATATTTTTTTGCAATATTGGGTGCTGAGTACATCTTAAGATGGCTTCCAATTGGAACACATGACTGGAATAAATTTGTGAAACCTGAAAAGCTAGAAAAAATTTGCAACAATAATTCGCTTGTATTAAAAAAAATTGATGGAGTAAAGTTTAATCCATTATTAAATAAATGGAAACTCTCAAGTGATAAATCTATAAATTATATTACTAAATACAAAAAGAGTTAATTATCCTTATTTTCAATCCATGGAATAGTTAAAGTATTTATTCTTTCTTCTTCAAGTTCCTTTATATCTTCTAATGATGCTTTGCCATAAATATTTTTTTTACTCTTATTTTTATTGTAATGAATAGATCTTGCCTCGTATGCAAAATTTTCACCAACGTATTCAAAATTTTCTTTAATGAATTTCTGATACTCTTTAATTTTTTTCATCACATTTTTATTTTTGTTTAAAAATTTATCTTTTTTAAAATTAGCACTGGCTAGATTTGGCTTCATTAAGGACTTTTCAATTTTTTGGGAATTACAATTCTGACAATTAAGCAGCTTAAGTTTTTTTAATTTATCAAACTCATTCGAGCTAGCAAACCAACTTTCAAACTCTAATGTGCAACTTTTGCAATTTAAAAGATACTTTATCATTAAAATTATTTAATAATTTTTTAAAAGATTTCAATATCTAAGATCTATAATCTGAATTAATTTCAATATAATCCTTAGATAGGTCCATGGTATATGCTGTAAAATTTTTATTACCAATAGATAAATCAACTGTAATTTCAATATTTTCGTTTTTCATATACTCGCTAAGAATATTTTCATTGTAATTTTTATCTAATTTACCTTTATTAAAAATAATATTAGAACCCATTAAAATAGATAGTTTTTCAATTTTAACAGTTGAACCAGACTTACCAATTGCCATTGCTATTCTTCCCCAATTAGGATCTTGCCCATAAATTGCTGTTTTAACTAGTGGAGAATTGGCTATTGAAAAACAAATATTTTTTGCATCTTTATCTGTTTTGCTATTAAGGCATTTTATTGTAACAAATTTAGTTGCCCCCTCTCCATCACTCGCAACTCTTTTTGCTAAGTTTAGCATAACCTGATGAACACTATTAACAAATTGTTTTAATTTCGGATCTTTTAAACTTTTTATCTCTTTATTTTTTGCTTTACCTGTTGAGAAAATAGAAACCATATCGTTAGTACTTGTGTCCCCATCGCATGTTATTGCATTAAATGTAGTCTTAATATTTAAATTAAGTATTTGTTTCAAAATTGATGAAGAAATATTTGCATCAGTAAAAATAAATCCTAAAGTTGTTGCCATGTTTGGAAATATCATTCCTGACCCTTTTGCAACACCGTAGATTTTTACGTCAGAACCTCCTATTTTACATTCTGCCATGGATAATTTTGGTTTTGTATCTGTTGTCATAATTCCAAGGGCTGCTTTAATCCAAATTAGTTTATTTTGGTTATATTTTATTTTTTCAACTAAGTTTTTAATATTATTCAATATTAAATTTTCAGGAAATTTTTCTCCTATAGTTCCTGTGCAGGCAAATAATATTTGATTGGGTTTAATTTCTCTTGGTTTGTCCTCATCTGAAATTTGTTTTGATGATAATAATTTTGATAAATTTAAAGAGATTTTTTTTAAAGAATTATAGCCCTCTTTACCTGTCAAAGCATTCGCATTTCTTGTGTTAATTAAAATCCCAAAAATTTTTTTATCTTTTATTTTCTTGTTCCATTTTATATTTTCGGAAACTAACTTAGATTGTGTAAAAACATTTGCATAATTTGCTCCTTCTCTAAAGTAGAATAAAACTAAGTCATCTCTTTTTTTATCATAAAGACCACAGCTAATTGTTGAGATAGACAATCCATCAATATGTTCAAGATCTTGAAAATGACCTATTTTAGTGTCTTTGTATTTTTTGTCAAAAAAGTTGTTTATACTAAAATCCATGCTATTTAATTTTATAAATAAATAACTATATAATTTATAAATATTAAAACATCAAAAATATGCTTAATCCCTTAAACATTATAAGCAAATTTATTAAAAGTGGTAATCAAAAAGAATTAGATAGAATTAATAAAATTGTAAATGAAATCAATCTACTAGAGAGTGAGGTTGGCAAATTCGAGGATAAAAAATTTCCCATTAAAACAAAAGAATTTATTTCAAGATTAAAAGATGGGGAAAAATTAAACAATATTTTGTCTGAAGCATTTGCGCTAGTAAGGGAAGCTTCAATAAGAATAAGAAATGAAAGGCATTTTGATGTTCAGCTAATTGGTGGAATTGCCCTTCATGAAAATAAGATTGCAGAGATGAAAACAGGGGAAGGCAAAACACTCACTATTGTCCTTGCTGCATATCTTAACGCATTAGAAAAAAAGGGTGTACATATAGTTACTGTAAATGATTACTTGGCTAAAAGAGATAGTATAAATATGGGTAAAATATACAGTTTTTTAGGCTTAACTTGTGGATATATAAACTCAGATCAATCAGATGAAGAGCGTAAAGAAAATTATAATAAAGATATAACTTACGCCACCAACAGTGAGCTAGGTTTTGATTTTTTAAGAGATAACATGAAATATTCAAGAAATGAAATGGTCTTGCGAGAGCATAATTTTGCAATAGTTGACGAGATTGATTCATGTTTAATAGATGAAGCGAGAACTCCATTAGTTATTTCTGGAGCTGCAGAGGATAAAACTATGCAATATATTTCTGTAGATAAATTAATTAAAAATTTAAAAAAAACAGACTTTGACTTAGATGAAAAAGAAAAAAACATACTTTTAACAAATGAAGGAATAGATAATGTTGAAAAAATATTCTCTAATGCTGGTATTTTAAAAAATAACAATTTTTATGACCCAGAAAATTTACATTTGGTTCATCATGTAAACCAAGCTCTAAGGGCAAATTATTTATTTGAGAATGGAAGAGATTATATAGTTAAAGATAACGAAATAATTATAATTGATGAACAAACAGGTAGGCAATTGCCAGGTAGAAGATTTGGTGATGGACTTCATCAGAGTTTAGAAGCTAAAGAAAAAATAGAAGTTAAAGCTGAAAATCAAACACTGGCGTCAATAACTTATCAAAATTTTTTTAGGTTGTATGATAAATTAGCAGGTTGCACAGGGACAGCGCAAACCGAATCTGCGGAATTTTTTGAAATTTATAACTTGCCTGTTTTGCAGATACCTACCAACAAGGATATGATAAGAAATGATCTTAATGACCAAATCTTTAGAACAAGTTTAGAAAAAGATAAAGCAATCATACAAAAAATAAAAGAATGTAATGAAATTGGACAACCACTGTTGGTTTTCACATCTAGCATAAATAAATCTGAACATTACTCAAATTTGTTAGAAAAAGAAAAAATTAAACATATTGTTTTAAATGCTAAAAATCATGAGAAAGAAGCAGAGATTATTGCAAACGCAGGCAAAACAAATTCAGTAATTATTACAACAAGTATATCAGGAAGAGGTGTTGATATTAAGTTAGGCGGACAAGACCAATCTGAAAAAGAGGATGTAAAAAAAAGGGGAGGTTTATTTGTTATTGGAACAGAAAGAATGGAAAGTAGAAGAGTTGATAATCAAGCAAGAGGACGATCAGGAAGACAGGGAGATGAAGGTAGTTCAATATTTTTTGTCAGTTTAGAAGATGATTTGATGAGATTGTTTGGCTCAGAAACCATGAATTCAATGCTAGAAAAGCTTGGTCTTAAAGATGGTGAAAGTATTGATCATCCTTGGATAAATAAAGCAATTGAAAGAGCACAACAAAAAGTTGAAGCAAGAAACTTTGATATTAGGAAAACGCTTATTAAATTTGATAATGTTCTTAATGACCAAAGACATGTAATTTTTGAACAACGAAAAAATGTAATAAATGGCAAAGAAAAGGAGAATTATTCAGATATTTTTCTTGAAGAGGTCCTAGAAAATTTAAAAAGACAAAAAATATTATACGAAAAATCTCCAAATTCTAAAGAATTTCCAAATGCTTTAAAGCAGACTTTGGGCAAATCAATAACTGATGATGAATTGGATGAAATTTTAAATTCAGATCTAAAAACAATGGAAAAAAAAATAAAAGATAAATTTATAAATAACAGAGATGAAAGAAATAATTTATTAGGCATAGAACAAGGAAAAGAAATTGAAAAAAGAATATTGGTACAAATTATAGATCAGAACTGGAAATCACATATTCAATACCTAGAGCAATTAAGACAAGTAATTGGTTTAAGATCTTATGGACAAAGAGATCCTTTAGTAGAATATAAAAAAGAAGCATTTTTATTATTTGAAAATTTATTAGCAAAATTAAAAACTGATCTTGTCACAATGCTTCTAAATTTAAAAATAATAGAAAAAGATGATAATCAGACTGCAACTAGTAATAATATTAAGAACGATCCAAAATGCCTACTTGTAAAAAATAAAGGAGGAAAAATATCTAGAAATGAAAGATGTGAAGCTACTGGAAAAAAATTTAAAAATTGTTGTGGTGCTTTATAAATTAAAATATCACTGTTAATAAAATTAATAATACAACAATTGATGTAATTGAAATAAATAATTTTTTATTCAATTTAATTTTTGAAATCAAATTTTGAACTAAATTATATTTAATAGTAAGTTTATCTTGATTAACTGCATTAGTACTGAAACCTTTATTCCTACCAATATCTAAAAACTTATTTTTTCTTTGATTTAATATTTCTTCCTCATTTAATGTAATAAATTTACTTAAGTTTCTATCAATGGCATTACGCACATTGTCTAAAATTAGATCTTTATCTCGATGTGCACCCCCTAAAGGTTCAGGTATTATCTCATCAATAATTTCTAACTTTAAAAGATCTTTCGCTGAAAGCTTCATTGCTTTCGCAGCTTCTAAAGTCTTTGTTGGATCTCGCCAAAGTATAGTTGCACATCCTTCTGGAGATATTACTGAATATATTGCATTCTCTAACATCAATACTTTACTTGAAGAAGCTAATGCAATAGCACCACCAGAGCCACCTTCGCCTATTATTATAGATAAAGTTGGAACAGTCAGTTGCATAGAACATTCAATAGACTTTGCTATTGCTTCTGCTTGTCCTCTCTCTTCAGCACCAACACCTGGGTAAGCACCTGGAGTATCAACAAAATTAATAATTGGTATCTTAAATTTATTAGCTAAATTCATTAACCTTATCGTTTTCCTGTAGCCTTCTGGTCTCATCATCCCGAAATTTCTCTCAATTCTTGAGTCTAAATTTTCACCTTTTTCCTGTCCTATTACTAAGACTGATTTAGAGTTAAACTTACCAAAGCCACATATTACTGATTTATCTTCTCCATAAAATCTATCTCCTGAAAGTGAAATAAATTCATCAAATAAATTATCTATAAAAAATTTTGATTTAGGTCTATCCTCATGTCTTGCAACCAATGTCGTCTGCCATGCATCAAGATTTGAATATACATCTTTAAGTTTTTTATCTATTTCATTTTGTAAATCAGTTATTTTACTTGTGTCAACCTCTGAAAGGCCGTCTTGATTATAAGGATCTTTTAATTTATCTAGTTCTATTTCTAAGTTTTTGATATCAGTTTCAAAATTTAAATAATTTTTCATTAATTTATTATATATAATTTTTGGGCGATAAAATGATCAAATTATAAAAATTATATTTTTTTCAGAAGAAAAATAACATTTTTCCAAATAAATTAATGACATAGTTTATTGATTGTCATATACAACGATTTCTAAATTTGTAAAAATTATGATTAATTCATTTATTAAAATTAACACTTTATCTGTTTCTAAGGATTTATCTGATTTTGTAAAAAATGAACTTCTTCCAGGATTAGACATTAAAGAAAAAGATTTCTGGGATGGATTTGATAAAAGTATTAATGAACTTGCCCCAATTAATAAAAAGTTACTAGAAATTCGTGAAACTCTTCAATCTGAAATTGATTTATGGTTAAAAAAAAACAGAAATGGAGAATTTAATCATCAAAAGTACAAGAATTTTTTAAGAGAAATTGGATATTTAAAGGAAGAAGGAAGCGATTTTAAAATAGATACAAAAAAGCTTGATAACGAGATTTCTAGTATTGCAGGTCCTCAACTTGTAGTTCCAATAATGAATTCTAGATATACATTAAATGCTGCTAATGCAAGGTGGGTAAGTTTTTATGATAGTTTATATGGAACAGATTTAATTGAGTCAGAAGAAACCGGAAGTCAAAAGTATGATCCTCTAAGAGGACAAGAAGTAATAAGATATGCACGTGAATTTCTAAATGACCACTTCTCTATCAATGAAATTCATTGGAAAGATATAAATGGATTTAAAATAAAGGGAAGTGACTTGAAAATTTTAAAAGATGATAAAGAGTTTGAGCTAGTAGATAAAAATAAATTTATTGGATACAGAGGAGAACCTAATAATCCAACAACAATAATTTTAGAAAATAATAATTTAAAAATTGAGATTATAATTAACCCAAATGCATTTAGTGCTGTTCAAGATGCTGCGGGGATAAGTGACATAATTATAGAATCTGCAATATCTACTATATGTGATAACGAAGATAGTGTTGCAGCAGTAGACTCAGAAGATAAAATATTATGTTACAGAAATTGGTTAGGTTTGATGAAAGGAACTCTAAAATCTGTCTTCGAAAAGGATGGAAAAACTTTAGAAAGAAAACTTAATCCAGATAGAAGCTATATTTCAAAAGATAATAAAAAGGAAAAGTTACATGGTAGAAGCTTACTTTTAATTAGGAATGTTGGTCATCTAATGACCAATCCAGCAATTATTTTAGAAGATGGTTCTGAAGTTCCAGAAGGTATCATGGATGCATTTATTACAACTGCTGCAGCAATTCATGATTTAAAAAGAAAAGGCAACTCAAGAACTGGATCTATATATATTGTAAAACCAAAAATGCATGGACCTGAAGAGACTGCTTTTACAGATAAGATATTCACAAGAGTTGAAGAAGTATTAAAACTTGAAAAGAATACAATTAAATGCGGTATTATGGATGAAGAGAGAAGAACATCTGTAAACTTAAAAGAATGTATTAGAACACTAAAAAGTAGGGTTTTTTTCATTAACACAGGTTTTTTGGACAGAACTGGGGACGAAATGCATACATCAATGGAAGCAGGTCCAATGATAAAAAAAGGTGACATGAAAAAATCAAAATGGATAACTGCATATGAAAATAACAACGTAAATGTTGGTTTAAAATGTGGATTTTCAGGTGTTGCACAAATAGGCAAAGGTATGTGGGCTATGCCAGATAAAATGAAAGACATGATAGATCAAAAAATATCACATCTTGAAGCTGGCGCGAATTGCGCATGGGTACCATCTCCAACTGCAGCTTCTTTACATGCAATGCACTATCATAAAGTAGATATTTTTGAACAACATAAAGACTTAAAAAGTAATAAAATAGATTATATTGATAATTTATTAACAATCCCAGTAGCAGACAGACCAAATTGGAGCAAAGAAGAGATAAATAATGAATTGTGTAACTCAGCTCAAACTATATTAGGTTATGTAGTAAGGTGGGTAGATCAAGGAATAGGATGCTCTAAAGTTCCGGATATAAATGATGTTGGATTAATGGAGGATAGAGCTACACTAAGAATATCTTCACAACATATAGCTAACTGGCTACATCATGGTATTTGCTCAAATAGACAGGTTTTAGAAATTCTTAAGAAAATGGCAAAGATAGTTGATAAACAAAACGAAGGAGATCCAGAATATCAAAACATGTCTCCAAATTATGACAAATCAATATCTTTTAAGGCAGCATGTGAATTGATTTTCCATGGCAAGTCACAACCATCGGGTTATACTGAACCTCTATTGCATTTAAATAGATTGATAAAAAAAAGTTAATTTAAATTTATAAATCTCGTCTATTTTTAAAAGCAGATATGAGTGTTCCATCATCTGAAGTTTCTATTTCTCCACCAACTGGTAAACCTTGAGCTAATTTTGAAATTTTTACATTTGAATTTTTTAAACTGTCCTGAATATAAAAAGCAGTAGTTTGTCCTTCAACGGTAGCGCTGGTTGCTAAAATTACTTCATCAATATTTTCATTTTTTATTCTTTCTATCAGAGAATTAATAAGCAAATTTTCTCTTTTATTGCTATTGTCGCTATCAGAAATCGTTCCACCTAAAATATGAAAGTAACCTTGAAAAATAGATGAACTTTCTATTGCCCATTGATCTGAAATATTCTCGACTACACAAATCTTATCATATTTTTTATCTACAAGCTCACAGTTATTATATTCGCAATTAATTGTAACAGGTTTTAATGTTCCACATATTTTACAACGTTCAATATTTTTTATTACCTGACTTAGATTATTAGCCAAAGGTTTTAATATTTCTTGGCGGTTATTGATCATTTTTAAAATTATTCTTTTTGCAGACTTTGGTCCAAGACCTGGTAATTTAGATATTAGTTTAATTAAATTATCTATTTCAGGAAGATTTTGCATTTAATTATAAAGGCCATTTAAATCCCGGCACACCTAATCCACCAGTCGCTTTAAATATTTCTTCGGAAGTTTTTGATTTTAATTTATTTTTTGCATCATTATGTGCAGCAGTGATTAAATCCTGAATTATCTCTTTATCTTCTTTCATTACTTTATCGCTTAACAAAATTTTAGTCATCTCTCCATCTCCATTAAGGGTAATTTTAACCACATCTCCTCCAGACACACCATTAACTTCAATTTTTTTGAGATTCTCCTGACTTTCTTTCATTTTTTTTTCTATCTCTTTTGCTTTTTCAAGAATTTTATTAAAATCAGTCATCTTTTGTTTCAGTATCAAATAATTCAATATCAGGAAGTGCTTTTAACAAATTTTTATATTCGCTTGAGCTGTTATACTCTATAATATTTTTTTTTTTTAGGTTGTGTTTTTTCTCTTTTTCACTCGTCGCACCCTTTTCTTTTGAAAAAGATATAAGCCATCGGTTTTTAGTCCAGTCATATAATTTTTCAGACAAATCTTTTATGAAATTCTTATTTAGTTTATCATTTATAGAAATTTCGATATTCATATTTGAAAAAGACACTAAGTTCACATTATTTTCTAATTCGTATTTTAGTTTCATCTCTTTTTTTTTAAGGCATATTTCAATTAACTCTTCTAAACTGTTGATCTCAATATTATTTTTTTTTTCAATTTTTTCATCTTCTTGTTTAATATTTTTAATTTGATTAATTGGCTCCTCGCTTCTGGTATTTTTCAAATCTATATTTTTTGTTGGAGTTTTATTTGTTTCATTTTTCTGATTATCTAACATTACATTTCTTTTTTTTAAATAGATTAATTGGATAAGAAACATTTCAACTAATAAATTTGGATTAGCAACTATATTTATTTCTTTTAAGGTTTTTAAAGTAAATTCCCAAAATAATAATAAAGCATTAGGATCTATTTCTTTTGATATAGATGTTATTTTTTTGTAATCACCATCATTCAAATTAAAATTATTCCCTTCATTTTGTATGTGTGATATATTCTTAAAATAATATAATACTTCCAAGAAATCATTTAAAAATAGGTTAGGTTCAATGCCTGAATTGTACAACTTCCTGTAGCGATCTATTATTTTTTCTTGGTCACCTAAAAAAATTATTTCTAATAATTCTATATATGCACTTTTATTGACATAGCCAAAGATCTTTTGAGCGTCCTCAAATGTCAGTGAATTATCGTTATTAGAAATAGTTGCTCTATCTAGTAAAGATAATGCATCCCTAACAGAGCCCTCTGATAATTTGACTATTAATTTAATTGCATTGTCCTCGACATTTCTTTTTTCTTTTATTGTTATATTTTTTAAATAAACAAATAGTTCCTCAGACTTAACTCTAGATAGATTATACCTTTGACACCTGGATAAAACAGTAATAGGAATTTTTTTTACTTCAGTGGTTGCAAAAATAAATTTTAAATACTTTGGAGGCTCTTCCAATGTTTTGAGTAATGCATTAAATGCTTGTTTGCTTAACATGTGCACTTCATCGATGATAAAAATTTTAAATTTTGCTACTGATGGTGGATATCTAGAAAATTCTATTAGCTCCCTTACATCATCTACTCCTGTTTTGCTTGCTGCATCCATTTCAAGAACATCAATATGATTTGAATTTGCTATAGGGTCGCAATGACTGCATTTCTTTTCACACATTCTTTCAAGTGTGTGCTCGCAGTTTAAAGCTTTAGCTACAATTCTTGCAAATGTAGTCTTTCCAATTCCCCTAATGCCGGTAAACAAAAAAGCATTAGCTGAACTATTATTTATAATAGAATTATAAATTGTAGTTGCAATTTCCTCATGACCAATCAAATCTTTAAATATTTGAGGTCGATATTTTAATGCCAGAATTTGAGACTTTGTTGTCATAATGGGAGACCAACCAACCTGGAAAAAACTCATTACCCTTGCTCTTTTTCAAGTCTGGGGGAGTTCATGGTAATTCCACCTGGTAGGCCTCCAGATGTATTATAACAATAAATTTTTCTATTCTACAATAAACTTAATTATTTTTTTCTCTAAATGAGTGAGCTTTATAGACACCTAAAACGTGCATATCTTCACAGTGGAAAGCAAGCTCCTCTAATGAATTTTTAATTTTTTTTTCATCCAAATGTCCATCTATATCACATAAGAAGAAGAATGACGAAAATGAATTTTTTTCTGGAAAACTTTGAAGTTTCGTCATATTCACTCCATTAATAGCAAAACCGGACAAAGCAGAATACAAAGCTGCCGGCCTCTCTCTAAGTTTAAATAATAATGATGTAATGAAATTATTTTTATCAATTTCTGGCTGAAGTATATCTTTACCCATTATCAGAAATCTTGTGTAGTTATCATTAACATCCTGAATATTTTCTTGTAAAATTTCTAAATCATAAATTTTAGCACTTAATTTTGATGCAATTGCAGCTTTGGTTTTATCTTTTTCTTCTGAAATATATTTTGCGGAACCTGCAGTATCAGCTCTAACATTGGAAGAAAATTTATTTTTTTTAATAAATTCTGAAGCTTGACTTAGCGCTTGAGCATGGGAATAAACATTTTTAATGTCTTTTAATTTTGATCCTTTTATACCAATTAAATTATGATTGATTGGGAAAAAAAATTCTTCATAAATATTTAACCTATGTTTAAAAATTAAATATTCTACTCCAATGTTTCCTGTAGTTTTGTTTGACTCTGGTATGATTGCTCTAATATTTCTATCTTTATGTGCTTTTTCAAAACATTCATCGAAAGTTTTGCAAGGAATAGTCTCTATATTCGGAAACATATGTTTTGCACAACTCTCACTATAACTTCCAGCAATTCCTTGGTAAACAATTTTCATATTGTTATTTATTCAATAAATTTATATATTCTTCTAAATCTTTTTTAGTATCAATTCCAGAGGAAAAATAATTTGCCAATAGCACATCAATTTTCATGTTATTATCGATTGCCCTCAGTTGTTCCAGTCTTTCTTTGATTTCATTTTTACTTTTTTTAAAATTAACAAACTTTTTTAAAGCTGAATACTTAAATAAGTATATCCCAAAATGCTGGTATA
Source organism: uncultured Pelagibacteraceae bacterium (assembly GCA_902603045.1). Taxonomy (GTDB): domain Bacteria; phylum Pseudomonadota; class Alphaproteobacteria; order Pelagibacterales; family Pelagibacteraceae; genus Pelagibacter. The sequence continues at coordinate 21,121 of CACKTH010000004.1, forward strand.
TATTATCATAACTCTCGTCTTTAATTACTCGATGAAAATTCAAAGCTTCTGATATTGAATTATCGGATATTTTGTTTTTTGTAATAACTTTTACAATATTTTCATTGTCATAATCTTCATTTTTCTCAATGTTGTATGCTAATGTTGAAATATTTAAGCTTTTTTCCCTTGATAGCTTATTTAAATTTTTAATATCTAAAGGATTGATCATTGGCTCATCGCCTTGGATGTTCATAATGAAATCTGTGTCTTTTAAATTTAATTTTTGAGAGGCTTCAAATACTCTATCCGTCCCAGTTGTGTGATTTATACCTGTAATTATAAATTTACCTCCATTTTTTCTTACTTCTGAGGCAATTTCCTCATCACATGTTGCAACATAAACCTCTCCAATTTGGCTTTGTAAAGCTTTTTCATATACATGCATAATTAAAGTTTTATTATTAATTTTTATTAATGGCTTTTGAGGGAGTCTTGTTGCTGCTAATCTTGATGGAATTATTATAATTGAATTACTCATATATATTCATATTTTATGCGTCTTTGAGACGCAAATTTATAAATTAAATTTCGTATAAATTTTGTTTAACATGTTATACGACCATAATAAAAATAAAATATGGATTCATTTGAAATAAACAAAATTATTGCAGCTGTTCTTCTTATTGTACTAATTGTAATTGGAATTGGGAAAATTTCAGATATCGCTTTTCAAGTAGATAAACCAGAGAAATCAGCTTACAAAGTAGATATTCAAGAAAGCAGTCAAATTTCAAGTTCAACAGCAGAAAAAATTGTGGAAAAAGTTGATATTTCTGCATTACTTGCGTTGGGAGATATTTCTCATGGAGAAAAAGTCTTTAAAAAATGTTCTGCTTGCCATTTAGTAAATAAAGGTGGAGAAAATAAAATCGGACCAGCATTGTATGGTGTGATAGGAAGAAAAGTTGCATCAAATCAAGATTATAAATATTCAAAGGCAATGGCAGCATATGACAAAGATTGGACATTTGAAGAGATGAATGGTTATTTAAAAAAACCTCAAAGTCATATTAAGGGAACTAAGATGGCATTTGCTGGATTAAGAAAAGAAAAAGACAGGGCATCTGTTATATTGTACCTTAACCAAAATTCAGATAATCCACTACCTCTACCTTAATTTTCCAAAACAATATAATAAAATACTTTTTTGAACATGAACTCTGTTCAATGCCTGTTGCCAAACATGAGAAGTTGGGCCTAAAAAAACTTCATCGTCAACTTCGTCGCCTCTTGGCAAACAATGTAAAAAAATACAATTTTTTTTTGCATAACTAATCAATCTTTTATTAATTTTAAATTTTTTGAATTCTTTTATTTTTTTTTTCTTATCAACTTTATCATTTAGCGATATGACTTTATCTGAAAATATTACGTCAGCACCAGATACAGCTTTTTTTGGATCATGGTATATATTTATTTTACCTTTATTTTTCTCAGACCAACTTATAACTTCTTTATTTGGTTTAAATTTTTTTGGACATCCTATATTTAATTTAAATGAAAATTTGACTGATGCTGCTATTAAACTATTTAAAACATTATTAGAATCACCAATCCAACATATGTTTAGTTTTGATATTGTTTTTTTTTTTATTTCTTCAACTGTAAAAATATCAGATAGTACTTGTGTTGGATGAGAAGAAGGGCTTAAACCGTTAATAATAGGAATTTTTAAGTATCTTTTAAACTCAGAAATTTTGCTATCAGAATCCGTTCTCAACATAAATCCATCACCATAAGTAGAGAGAATTTTCGCGGTATCGGATATACTTTCGCCTCCTTGACCTAAATGTAATTCATTAGATCTAAGTGTTAAAGTTCCACCTCCAAGTTGTTTTATAGCTAAATAAAAGCTTATTCTAGTCCTAGAACTTGCCTTTTCGAACATTTGAATTAATATTTTACCCCTAAGTGGTGCTCCTTTATCAGTTTCAAGAGTATTTAACTTTTTTCTCAATCTTTTTCTTTTTTTAGCATCTAAGATAATTTTTTTAAGATCTTTGCTTGATATATCTTTCAAATTAATAAAATTTTTCATATTAATTTAATTCTCCACAAACTTTATCAATTATTTTTAAAGCTATATCAATTTCACTCTTTTTAACATTTAGTGGAGGAAGAATTCTAACAACATTATCTGCAGCTCTTATAGTTAGTAGTTGATAATCCATTAGTTTTTTTATAAAATTTGTTTGATCACTACATAATTGTAAGCCGATTAATAAACCCACACCTCTAACATCTTTAATAATTTTGGGATATTTTTGTTTTAATATATTTAAATTAGAAATAAAGTGTTCGGACATTTTATTCACATTTCTTAATAATTTATTATTTATTTGATCTATAACCGCATTACCAACAGCCATCGCCAGAGGGTTTCCGCCAAAAGTTGAACCATGAGTTCCTGGTACCATTGCTTTAGAAACTTTACTTGTCATCAAAACTGCACCTATAGGAAAACCACCACCAATTCCTTTCGCAATAGGTACAATGTCTGGTTTTACTTTTGCATATTCAAAGGCAAAAAATTTTCCAGATCTTCCAATTCCACATTGAACTTCATCTAAAATTAAAAGTATTTTTTTTTCTTTACAAATTTTTCTAATAGCTTTTATGCACCAGCTTGGTATAACTTTTATCCCTCCCTCACCCATTACCGTTTCTATCATTATTGCTGCTGTATTTTTATTTATAAGTGATTTTAGTTTCTTGTGATCTCCAAAATTAAAATGATCAAACCCTGGAACTTTTGGACCGAAACCTTCAACCATTTTTTTTGAACCACTTGCATGTATTGCGGCAATTGTTCTTCCATGAAAAGAATTTTTTATACATATAATTCTCGTTTTCTCTGGCTTTCCAATAGAAAAAAAATATCTTCTTGCAATTTTGATTGCTGCTTCTGTTGCTTCTGCTCCACTATTTTGAAAAATTACAGAGTCTGCGAAAGTTCTTTTTGCTAATTTTTTTGCTAATTTTTCACCCTCTGGAATAATAAAAGCATTTGACACATGCCATAATTTTTTTGATTGTCTTTTTAAAGCCTCATTTAATATTTTATTTGAGTGACCAAGAGAATTTACAGCAATACCTTGTACAAAGTCTAAATACTTTTTTCCATTATTAGAATACAAAAAACTTCCTTTACCTTTATAAAATGATAAATTTTTTCTTCTATAATTCTTTGCTAGATAACTCATAATTATTTATAATTTTTTTTCTTTTATTTCACAGTTAAAATTCAACTAGAAGTTATAAATCAGAAAAAATGTTGAAAAATTGCAAATAAAACTTGTTTTAATGTCCTTATATGCAACATAAGGTAATAAATAAAAATTAATATACTATATATTGTAAAATGAGTTGGACTGAAGATAAAGTCGGAAAGTTAAAAGAGCTCTGGGGAAAAGGAAAAACCGCAAGCCAAATAGCAGAGATAATTGGTGGAGTTTCAAGAAATGCGGTAATTGGTAAAGCTCATCGACTTAATCTGTCCACAAAAATAAAAACACGACCATCAATTCAAAGACAAAAAAACAATTTAAAAAATCATGATAGCCAAATTCGGTTAAAAGGCAGAAGAGGAAAATTTAAATCTTTAATTTTAGATAGTAATTTTGAGGAAGCTAAAAATTTAAGTTTAGAGCAGCTAACTGATGAAACTTGTAAATATATGGAGAAAAATCCTGATGAAAAGGATGCAAGTTTTTGTGGAAGAAAAAATGTTGAAAAGTTTTCTTATTGCCCATTACATTTAATGATTGTTTTTCAACCAAAAGGAAAAAAAGAAGATATTAACGATAAAGATGAAGAAGTTCCAAAATTTATTGAGAAAAAAATTAAGTCTGCCTAGCTGCTAAGTAACTTTTCTTTTGCCTTTAGATATTCTTCCTCGGTAATAATCCCATCATTTTTTAGTTTATTTAATTTGATAATTTCATCTGAAATGCTGGTATTTTCAGAAGTTTCCAATTCATTATCTAAAACTTTTTTGTTAACTTCAAGATTATCATCTTTATTTTTGTTATTAATATTTCTTCTTGCTTCAATACCCATACTTACTGGTTTGGCAGATATATAGATAACTGCGATCAATAAAAATATACAAATTCCTATAACTAAGTAATTAATCATATTAAATTTAATTTTGTAATTTATTTTGCAAATTGTCCACCTGTTCTCCAGTTAAAACTATATTTTTCAATTTCATCACTAAATAATTTTTTTGCAACTATTTCTAAATCTAAATTTGTTTTATATAAGCCTGATCTGACATTATCATACTTTAATAATCTTAATTGATCTTCTGTGAGAAGTGGTTTTGGAAAAAGTTGAAAAAATTTTGCTGATAAAGATGCTAATGCTAATGGTAATGGTAATAACAATCTTTTTTTGTTTATAGATAATAAAATTTTTTGTATTATTTCCTTAAATGTCAATTCCTCAGGACCTAAACATTCTAAAGTTAAACTTTGGTTTTTTTGTTCAATAATTTTAATTATAATTTCTACCAAATCAGAAACATGTATTGGAGAAAATTTTGTCATACCATTATAGTATAGAGGCATAAGTGGTAGTCTTGAAAGTAAAGTCATAAAATTAGTTGTGAAATTATCATCTACAGAGTAAACTATAGAAGGTTTAATTATTATTGAATTCTTAAAATTACTATTTATTTTTTTTTCACCTTCCAATTTACTTTTTGCATATTTGCTATCAGTGGCTTTTTCGATACCTAAAGCTGACAGGTGTATAAACTTTTCAATTTTATGTTTATTAGCTTTCATTGATAGCATATTGGGTAAATCCGAGTGTATTATTTTAAAATTTTGCTTTTTATTTTCGTGAAGGATTCCAATTAAATTTATACATATTGGGCACTTTTTTATAAGACTATCAATTTTATCTATTTGAAAGTTTTTTAACTCAATTAATTCTAGGTACCCTGGATTAGCCTGTGTCTTAAGAATATAACCTGCTTTATGAATGTTTCTTGTTACAGCCAATATTTTATAGTTATTTTTTGATAATTTTCTAATCAAATTTCTCCCAATTTGACCAGTTGCACCGAAGAGTAGAATTTCTTTTTGTTTCATATATATATTCTTTGAATGAGTTTAGATATTAAATTACACAAAGAAGATTTGCCAGATCAATTATCTCTAGGTGACAATATAGCTATTGATTGCGAATTTATGGGCCTCAATGTTGAGAGAGATAGTCTGTGTTTAGTTCAAATATCTACAGGCAAGAATGATGCTCATATAATCAAATTAAATAGGGAAACATATAATGCTCCAAACTTAAAAAGTGTTTTAAAAAATCCAGACATAAAGAAAATTTTTCATTTTGCAAGAGCTGACTTATTATTCATAAAAAAATATCTTAAGCTTGATGTAGAAAATGTGAATTGTACAAAAATAATGAGTAAACTTGCTAGAAGTTATAGTGATAAACATGGTCTAAAAGATTTAGTTAAAGAATTCACGGGCAATGATATAAGTAAAAATTTACAATCTTCAGACTTTGGAGGTGATTTAACTGAAAAACAACTTCAATATTGTGCAAAAGATGTAATTTACTTACATGAAATTTTTCAAGGCTTGGAAAAAATTTTAATAAGAGAAAAAAGATATGAATTATATTTAGATTCAATAAAATTTATAAATACTAGAGTAAATTTAGATCTTGCCTCTTTTTCTCAAGATATTTGGTCGCACTAATGAGTAAAAAAAAAATAGAAATAATTGCGAAAGAAGTTGTTCAGTATGAGATAGATGCTTTAAAAGATTTAAAAAAAAATATTAATAAATCTTTCTTAGAAATTGTTAATGAAATTCTTAAATGTAAAAATGGTAAAGTAATTGTATCAGGAGTTGGTAAAAGTGGAATTATTGCTAGAAAATGGGCAGCAACTTTATCATCTACGGGTACTCCTTCTTTTTATGTAGATGCATCAAATGCAAGCCATGGCGATATGGGTCAAATTACTTCAAATGACATAGTAATTTTAATTAGTAATAGTGGTCAAAGTGATGAATTAAAAAATATAATTCAATACACCTCTAGAAATAGTAATATAAAGTTAATTGGTATAACTTCAAAAAAAAATTCTATATTATACAAAAATTCAGAAAAAGTTTTTTTGATGCCATCTATCAAAGAAGCAGGCCCTGAAAATATTGTGCCAACATCTTCAACGACTTCACAAATTGCTCTTGGTGATGCAATTGCAATAGCATGTATGAAATACAAAAATTTTACAAAATTTGATTTTAAAAAATTTCATCCTGGTGGATCATTATCAGTTCAGTTAAAGACTGTTGGAGATTTAATGATAAAGGGAAAAAAACTTCCAATTGTTAAAGAAAATTTGAGTATGAAAAATGCTTTAAAAATAATTAATAATAAAAAACTAGGATTAATAGTTGTTACTAAAAATAATGGAAATACAACAGGTATAATCACTGATGGTGATTTAAAAAGAATAGCTCAAAAATATAAAAAGTTTAATGAATTGGAGTTAAAAAAAGTGATGAAAAAAAACCCAGTTAGTGTTGAAGTTGATACTTTGGCCGCAAGTGCGTTAGCACTTATGAATTCAAAAAAAATTACTTCTTTATGTGTGCATAAAAATAAAAAAATAAAAAAAACGATTGGGATAATTCACATGCACGATATTTTAAAATCAAATATTAATTGATGTCAATAAAGTCATTACTCCAAATAATATTATTTTTATTAATTATTCTTATACTTGGAGGTATTTATTTTTTATATTTTTACTCTGGACCATTGAAAAATAATTTCTTTCAAAATACCGAAAAAAATTTGTTAGATCAAAATTTATCAAATCAAGATATATTGAGTGTTGATAAAATAGAAAATAAAACTTCAGGAAATTTTTCAAAAAAATTAGAGAATAATTTAACAAAAACTAATAGTAGTAATAAAAAAAAAAGTAATATTAATAATTCTAATACAAAAAAAGAAAATATAAAAAATGATGAAAAAAGTAATGTAACTAAAGAAATTGAATATATATCTACAAACAAGAATGGTGATATTTTTAAAATATTAGCAAAATATGGAGAGACAAATGTTAAAAATAGCGATATTTTAGATCTACAAGATGTAAGTGGAACCATTTCATCGCTAAAAAGATCAAAAATAGATATAGTTTCAGATTATGCCAAATATGACTATTACAATCAAAATTCAGAATTTTATGGAAACGTCGTCATAAATTATGATAACAAAGTAATCACGTGTGAAAATTTTGACTTAAATGCAACTGATAATATTGCCGTTGCGTACAATAATGTTATAGTTAAAGATGAGAGTTCTTTAATGAAAGCTCAAATGATTACGTTTAATACTGTAACAAAAGATATAAAAATAAATTCAAAAGACAAAGTAAAAGTATTATCAAATTAATGGGCTTAATAAAAAAATTTAGAATAAAAGATATTAAAAATGAAGACGCTGCTGTCGAATTAAAGAATATTTCAGTGTTTTATAATAAAAGACAAATTTTAGATCAATTAAATTTAAAAATAAATAAGCAAGAAATACTTGGCATGCTAGGCCCTAATGGTGTCGGTAAATCAACTATATTTAATCTCATAACAGGATTAAAAAACCCTAATGATGGTGAAATTATAATTGATGGTTTTGATTGTATTAATTTACCAATCAATGAAAGATTTACTAAATTTAAATTAGGCTTTGTTCCTCAATATGGAGGATTAATTCACGATTTAACACTCAAAGATAATCTTAAATTGGTTTCTGAAATTCATATAAAGGAAAAAGAATTAAGAGAACAAAAAATAAGTAAGCTTATTTCAAGATTTGAGTTTGAAACATTGTTAAATGTTAAAGCAAAATATTTATCAGGAGGTCAAAAGAAAAAGCTTGTTATTGCTATGGCTCTTATAAATGACCCAAAGATACTTTTATTAGATGAACCATTTGCAGCACTAGATATTTTAACAATAAAAATGTTACAAGAAATTATAATAAATTTACAGACCACCGAAGAAATTTCTGTCGTTGTTTGCGACCATCAAGCAAGAGACCTTTTGAATTGTGTAGATAGAGCAATAATTTTGTCTAATGGTAAAATTATAGCATCAGGTAGCCCGAATGATGTTATTAGTGATAAAAACGCTAAAACTCAATATTTCGGGGATGAATTTAATATAAGTTAATTCATCAATGAAAAAATTTGTTACAATTAAAAATAAATTAAAAAAATTTAAAAAAGAGATTTATATCAGTGGAGATAAAAGTATTTCAATAAGATGTGTATTGCTTGCTTCACAAGCAATTGGGATTTCTAAAATTTATAACCTACTGGAGTCTGAAGATATTTTTAATACTTTAAAGTCTGTAAAAAAATTAGGTATCAAAGTTAAAAAAAAAAAAAATTACTATGAAATCTCAGGATTAGGGTTAAATGGATATAGGGCTAGAAAAGGACTTACTTTAAACGCTGGAAACTCAGGTACGTTTGCAAGATTAATTCTTGGTCTCCTAGTAAATATTAATGAAGAGGTAAAGCTGATAGGAGATAAAAGCCTCTCAAAGAGAGATTTTTCAAGAATTACTGAGCCACTCAAGCTCTTTGGAACAAGAGCCACTACATTTAAAAATAAGTTGCCTGTTAAAATAAGGGGAGCAGAATATTTAAGACCTATTGATTATCACGAGAAAATAGGAAGTGCGCAATGCAAAAGTGCGGTGATGCTAGCAGCCCTTAAAACTCCTGGAATAACAAAAATTAAAGCTAAAAGATCTAGAAATCATACTGAGCTTCTTTTTAAAAGTTTGGGTATTCCAATTAAAACTGAAATTAAAAATAATTATGATTATATAGAAGTTAGAGGATTACATAACTTCAAGGGGTTTAGCTATAAAATCCCGGGAGATATAAGTTCATGTTCTTTTTTTTTAGTGCTAACTATTTTATCTGATGACTCAGAATTAATAATAAGAAATGTTAATATCAATTTTACAAGAAATGGAATAATAAAAATTCTAAATTTGATGAATGCGAATATATTAATAAGTAATAAAAAAAAATATAAAGGTGAATTAATTGCTGATTTAAAAATTAAATCAAGAAAAAATCTAAAATCAATTAATTGTCCAGCAAAATATAATACTACTGCTATTGATGAATTTTTAGTGATATTTCTTATTGCAGCTAAAGCAAAAGGTACCTCAACTTTTAAAAATTTAGAAGAATTAAATCAAAAAGAGAGTCCAAGACTAGATATTGCTATAAAATTTTTAAAAGAAATAGGAATTAAAGTTAGAAGAAATAAAAATGATATTAAGATAGTGGGCAATCCAAACTTAAATTTGAATGGAAAATATATAATCAAAAACTTTAGAAAAGATCATAGAGTTTTTATGATGTCATGCATTGCTGCTTTTTCATTTGGAGGATATTGGAAAATTTATAATCCAGAGTCAGTAAACACGTCTTTTCCAAATTTTTTTAAAACAGTAGATCAGTTAGGTAAAAAATTAATTTGAAAAAAGAGAAGAATATTATAACGGTGGCAATCGATTCTCCAGCTGCAGCGGGTGCTGGGACTCAAGCTAAATTAATAGCAAAAGAATATAATTTATTGTATTTGGATACCGGAAAAATATATCGTTTAATTGGAAAGTTGAGATTAGAGAATAAAAAATTTAATTATAATTTAGTAAAAAAAAAAATTAGAAATTTAAAATTTAAAGATCTAGAAAATAAAGAATTAATTTCTGATCCTATAGCAAGATCTGCATCTATTATTGCTAAAGATAAAAATATAAGGAAACTTATAAAAAATTTTCAAAAAAGTTGTGCCTATAACCCTCCGAAGAAATTTTCTGGCTCTGTTCTTGATGGCAGAGATATAACGTCGGTAATAATGAAAAATGCTACATTTAAATTTTATATAACAGCAAATTTAAGTGTTAGGGCAAAAAGAAGATTTTTAGAATTGAAAAAATTAAAAAAAAAAGTTTCTCTAAAGGAAGTATCAAAAAGCTTAAAAAATAGGGATTATTTAGACAAAAATAGAAAATATAGTCCACTAAAAAAAACTAAAGATTCAATCTTGATTAATACATCTAAATTAAGTAAGAAAGCGTGTTTTAAAAAAATTAAATCAATAATGCATAAAAAACTAAGTAATTAATGGAAATTTTTAAGGATCTTAAATCGCCAGAAAATCAACTATTCGAAAAGCTTCTAAGTTCACAACTATCAAAGAATAAAATCGAAGAAGGCAAAATAATAGACGGCAAAATTACAAAAATAACAGATAAATTTGTTTTTATATTCATCCAAGGTCTTAAAAGTGAACCTGTAATAGATATAAATGAATTAAAAACAATTGGATATAAAGAAAAAATTTTAGTTGGAGAAAACATTCCAGTTCTCTTAGAAAAAATTGAAGACAAAAATGGAGAAGTAATAGTATCAGCTGCAAAAGCACAAAAAATAAAAGGGTGGTACGAATTAGAAAGAGCTTATGAAAATAACGAATCTATTTCGGGTAAAATTACAACTAAATGTAAAGGTGGTGTAATTGTAGAACATACGGAAACTGGTTCATTAATGTTTTGTCCTGGATCACAAATAAGCGATAAACCCTTAAAAAGTATTGACCATTTAATTGGAATTCAACAAAAATTTGCAATTATAAAATTAGATAAGGTAAGAGGAAATGCTTGCGTTTCTAGAAGACAGATAGTTTCATCAAATAAAAGAGAAGATAAAGCAAAAATAATAGAGAAATTTAAAGTTGGTGATATTATTGAAGGTGCAGTTGTAAAAGGATATTCTTCATTCGGTTGTTTCTTTGAAGTTAATAATGAAATAGATGTTTTAGTACATCTGCAAGAAATATCATATTCAAGGGTAAATCACCCAGATGAAATATTTAATATTGGTGAGAAACATAACTTAAAAGTCATCACAATTGATAAAGATAAGTTACAAATTGGATGTTCAATAAAACAACTATCTCCTGATCCTTTTGAACATATATCAAATTACAAAATTGGAGAGAAATATAAAGTAAAAGTAGACAAAATTACAGATTACGGATGTTTTTGTTCATTAGAACCAGGGTTGAGCACTTTATTGCATAGTAGTGAAATGAGCTGGACAAAAAGAAATGTTGTCCCTAAAAAATTATTTAAGATAGGCGATAATATAGATTGCATAATTACTGAAATTGATAAAGAAAAAAGAAGAATTGCAATTTCTCATAAATTAACAATAGAGAATCCATACCAGACATTTGAGAATAAATATCCAGAAGGTAGTACAGTTGATGGTACCATTTCAACCTCGAATGAATATGCTTTATACATAAAGCTAGATGAATTTGATATAGATGGGTTTTTACATGCCAATGATCTTAGCTATACTAATAATCCTGAAGATGAATTAAAAAAATTCAAAAAAGGAGATAAAATTAAAGTAAAGGTTTTAGAGATTAAAAAAGAAGAACAAAAAATTAGAGTTGGTTTAAAACAATTAAGCAAAGATCCATTTGATTGGTTTAAAGATAAAAAAGTCAATGAAATAATAACTGTAAACGTCGTATCGACAGATAATAAAGGTTTAATGGTTAAACCTGAAAATTGTGAGTTAGAATTTTTAATTAAAAAATCTAATATAGCTATAAATGCTTCAGATGCCAGACCTTCAAGGTTTGTGGGAGGTGAGAGGATTGATGCAGCAATTTCAGAATTAAATTTTGATAAAAGAAAGGTAACCTTAAGTATAAAACTCCTTGAAGAATTACAAAATAAAGAGGCAGTATCAAAATTCTCAAGTCCATTAAGTGGAAAAAATTTACCTTTTTCATCACTATCTGAGAAACTAGGTGATAAAAAAAATAAAGACAAAGAGTAAGTAATTGCCAATCAATAAATCAGACTTAATAAAAAAATTAGCAGATAGCTACCCAAACTTTTTGAAAAAAGACTTAAAAAAAGTTATTGATATTTTCATATCAGAAACAAAAAATGCTTTAAAAAGGCATGAAAGAGTCGAATTAAGAGATGTTTTTTCAATTGAGCCTAAAATTCAAAAAGCTAGAACTGGAAGAAACCCGAAAACTAACGAAAAAATTAATATTAAATCAAAATATAATCTACTGTTCAAATCATCCAAATCTTGGGCGAAACGAATAAATGAAAAAAAATAAAGTATTTATAGCTTGTGATAGTAATAATATTAAAAGAGTTAAAGAAATTATAAAAAAAACAGAAAATAATAATCTAATAATTGGATATAAGTTTGGTCTAGAATTTTTAAATTCTAGGAATGGTAGAAATTTTATATCTAAGTTAAAAAACAAAATTACTTTTGGAGATTATAAAATATCGGATATACCAAATACTTGTGCATCGACAATAAGAGCAGTAAAAGATTTAAAATTTAATTATATAACTATACATATTAATTCAGGACTTGAAGCTCTTAAAAAAGCAAAAAAAGCTGCTGGTGGAGCAAAACTAATCGGAGTTACAATATTAACTTCATTAGATAATAAGGCTATTAAGGAAATCGGATTTAATAAAAATGTAAAAGAATTAGTTCTTCATCAGGCAAAATTGGCAACAAAAGCAAAATTAGATGCTATAGTATGTAGTGCTCATGAAGTTAAAATAGTAAAAAAAACATTTAAAAAAGAAATTATAACTCCAGGCATAAGATTAAATTCTAGAAGAGATGATCAAAAAAGAGTTTTAAGCCCTAATGAAGCTTACAAAAACGGTGCTGACTGGCTTGTGATAGGTAGAGATATCACCAAAGGTAACATTAAAAATAATATTCAAAAATTAATTAATCATTTAGATAAATGATGAAAGGTTTAAAAATTTGTGGGATCTCAGATCCTAAAACATTAAACTATATCCTGAATCATCATAATCCACCAAACTTTATTGGGTTCATAACAAATTATAAAAAAAGTAAAAGATTTGTTGAATATAAAAAACTAAAAGAATTACTTGATGTCAATAAGAGAGATATAAAATTTATTTCAGTTCTTGTAGATCCAACTGATGAAATTTTAGAAAAAATAAAGAATTTAAATTTTGATTACTATCAACTCTATGATGTAAAGCCAGAAAGAACAAAAGAAATTAAAATAAAATATGATATAAAAATAATTACCGCGCTTACAATTTCTAGAGAAGATGACGTAATTAAATATAAAAATTATCTAGAGATATCTGATATAATTTTATTCGACTCAAAAGGATATCACAAATCTGAAAGTTTTGATCATAAGCTGCTCGATATTGTGCCAAATGAATTAAATAAAATGATTGCAGGCAATATACAAATAGACGATATTTCTAATTTTAAATATAAAGATTTTATTATAGATCTTAGTGGATCTCTAGAAGATGCTAATGGAAAAAAGGATATAAATAAAATTGATAAATTATTAAATTTGTACGCAAAAATATGAAAATTAAAAAAAAAATTCCATTAATTGATCAGGCAAGTAAACTTGGTTTTTGGGGTGGAAAGTTTGGAGGCAACTATGTCCCAGAAACATTAAAAAAACCAATAGAAGATCTAGAAGTTCTATTTAATAAATTGAAAAATGATAAAAAATTCATAGCTGAAAGAGACAAATATTTTAAAAATTGGATTGGTGTACCTACTCGATTTATTAAATTAGAAAATTTAACAAAACATGTGGGTGGAGCTCAAATTTGGTCTAAAGTTGTTTCAGATGCAAATGGTGGGGCACACAAAGTCTACAACGCAACTGTCCATTGTTTACTTGCAAAACGCTCTGGTAAAAAAGTTATATGTGGGGACACAGGGGCCGGGTATGCAGGTAAAATGTTAAGTATGGCTGCAAAAAAGTTTGGTCTTAAATGTAAAATTTTCATGGGTGCAAAAGATATTGCAAGACAACAACCAAATGTAAAGGCGATGAAAAAAAATGGTGCCGAGGTAGTTCCAGTTTATTCAGGAAGTAAAACGCTTGTGGATGCTGTTTCAGAGTGTATGAGGTTTTGGGTTGCTAATTGTGATACAAGTGCCATGTGTGTCGGTAGCACGGTAGGCCCAGCTGTATTTGTACGTATTTGTGGTTGGAGCACTAGTCAAATTTCGAGAGAACTTAAAGTTCAATTAATTGATGAGTTTGGATCAATTCCAAAAAAACTTAAACTTTACAATTGCGTGGGTGGTGGAAGTTCGAGTTTTGGGTTTTGGAATGAGTTCATGGATTATGATAAAAAACAGTGTGAATTTATTGGCGTAGAAGCTGGAGGACCTGCAAAAAGTAAAAAACATGCAGCACCTTTAACTTATGGTTCTAAAATTGGAATTCTACACGGTGCAGCCCAATATGTTAATCAAAACTCAGATGGACAAATAGAAGAGACAGAATCTATTTCAGCAGGTTTGGATTATCCTGGAATATCTCCACTTCATTGTTTTTTAAAAGATACAAAGAGAGCTAGATATACTGCAGCGAGCGATGAACAAGCATTAGAAGCTTACAAACTTGTTACAAGATTTGAAAAATTAAGACCATCTCTTGAACCAAGTCATGCATTTGCTATTGCAATATCTGAGTCTAAAAAATTGAGCAAAGATACAGTCGTAGTAGTTAACAGTTGTGGTGATGCTTACAAAGACCGGGGAATTTTAGAGAAAAGATTAGGAAAAAAATATGTTAAATCCAATTAGTGCAGCATTTGTAAAAGCTAAACAAGAAAAAAGACCTGCTCTACTAACTTATACTGTTGCTGGTGATAGCTCAAAAAAACAATCTTTAAATATATTAAAATCAATTTCTAAAAATGCAGATATTTTGGAAATAGGCGTACCTCATAACACCCCCGTAGCAGATGGAAGTCAAATTCAAACAAGTGCATATAGAGCAATCAAAAATGGAATTAAAGTAAAAGATATTTTCAAAATAGTAAAAGACTTCAAAAAGTTTGATAAAAATAAACCTGTTATCTTAATGGGCTATTACAATATGATCTTTCAATATGGTGAAAATAAATTCTTAAATAAATGTAATTTATCCGGGGTGAATGGATTAATAGTTGTAGATTTACCTTGGCCAGAAAATAAGGATTTCGCTAAAAAATGTAAAAAAAAATCTATCTACTTTATTCAGCTTTTATCACCAACAACAACAAAAATTAGGCTAAAAAAAATTATAAAAGATTCTCATCCGATGAATTATTTTATTTCAATGTTAAGCACAACTGGTGGCAAACTAAAAGTGTCACCTAAAGAGATAATTAAAAATTACATCAAAATAAAAAAAATCAATCCAAAGAAAAAGGTAGTTATTGGTTTTGGAATTACAGAAAAAACAATTGATAAACTTAAATCTGCAGACGGATTAGTTGTTGGAAGCGCTATTTGTAAAGAAATTAGCAGAAGTTTAAAGCATAGACAAAATCCTGTCACAAATGTAAGTAAGCTAGTAACAAAATTAAAAAGTAAAATTTTATGAACTGGATTACAAAAGCTTTAAGTTTTGGTGAAAAAATCAAAAAAGTTTTAAAAAAAAGACCATCACAACAGGATATTGCAAATTCAGACTGGACTAGTTGTTGCAAAGGTCCAGTATTAAAAAAAGATCTTGAAGAGAATTTATGGGTTTGTAATTCCTGTGGAAAACATCATAGAATTAATTGCCGACAAAGATTTGATATTATTTTTGGAAAAAATGCATACGAGATACTTGATACACCAATTCCAGCAGAAGATCCTCTTGGATGGGTAGATACCAAATCGTATAAAGATCGATTAAAATCTGCAAGAAAGAAGACTAATCAAAATTCAGCTGTGATGATTGCTAAAGGAAAAATAAATGGAATCGAAGTGACAGCTGGAGCTATTAATTTTGAGTTTATTGGTGGTTCTGTTGGCGCAGCTGAAGGTGAAGCAATTATTTATGGTGTACAACACGCTATTGACAATCAAACACCATTTGTTTTCTTTCCTTGTGGTGGGGGGCAAAGAATGTTTGAGTCACCTATTGCCCTTGCAAATATGACAAGAACTACATTAGCTATTAATGAACTAAAAAAAAATAATCTTCCTTATCTAGTTTGTTTTACAGATCCAACAGCTGGTGGAATTACTGCATCTTTTGCGATGTTAGGCGACATTCATTTTGCTGAACCTGGCTGTTTAATAGCCTTTGCAGGAAAAAGAGTTATACAAGCAACAGTTAAAGAAGAACTTAGTTCAGACTTTCAAACCTCAGAATTCGTCGAAAAGCATGGATTTGTCGACAGAATTGTTGAACGAAAAGATTTAAAAACCGAAATAAGCTTACTATTATCAATATTGTTAAAAAAAGATAACGCGGTAAATGAAAATCAAATAAATGAAACTTCAGACAATATTGAACCGCTTGCAAAAGCTGCATCCTAAAGAAATCGACCTAAGTCTTGATAGAGTTAAGAACCTTTGTAAAAAATTAGGTAATCCACAGAATAAATTAAAATATATTTCTGTGGTTGGTACAAATGGTAAGTATTCAACTATACAGGCAGTAAGATCAATTTTAAAAACAGCCAATACAGATTGTAATATTTATACTAGCCCACATATTCAAAAAATTAATGAGAGATTTATTTTTAATGATGAAGAAATATCTGACGATAACTTGTCTAAGTTATTAATAGAAGTTGAAAATATTAATAATGGAGAGCAAATAACTTACTTCGAAATATTAACTGCAGCATATTTTTATCATGCAAGTAAATTCAAAGACAAAATAAATATTATAGAAAGTGGTTTATTTCATAGATTTGATGCAACAAATATTATAGATACTAATTTATCTAGTATTGTTACTTCAATAGGTCTAGATCATTTAGATTGGTTGCCAAAAAAAGAACAAAAAATTGAAAAAATTGTTTATGAAAAAACTTCATCCCTTCTAAATTCTACTATTGTAGTTAGCAAACAAAGCTCGGATGAAACATTAAATTTAATTAAAAAAACAATTAATAATAATCAATCAAAAAAAATCATTTATAAAGATGATTTTAATTATTCATTAAGTGAGAATGGTTTTATTTATTATGAGGATGAATATGGTGGTTTAAAATTACCAAAACCAAACCTATTAGGTAATTTTCAAATTGACAATTGTGCAACGGCTATTGCTACAGTAAGAAATTTACAACTAGAAGTAAAAGATGAAAATATTAAAGAAGGTATTACTAAAATAAAAAGTATTGCAAGACTTCAAGAAATTAAATCTGGAAAGCTTAAAAATATTTGTAAAGATAATAGATTATATTTAGATGGTTCTCATAATCCTCTAGGTGCAAAAGCTCTTAATGAATATTTAAATACTCTTGATTGTAAAAAGCATTTAATTCTTGGAATGATGTCTAATAAAGATCACGAAGAATATTTAAGCAAGTTTAATAATATATCTTCCATAACAACAATTGATATTCCTAACCAACCAAATGCTATCAAAGGAATAGATTTAAAAGAAAAATTAAATAAATATCCTAATGTCAATTACAAAAAATCTATTGAAGAGGCTCTTAATTCTCTAAATCCAGAGAAAGGTGATTTAATAATGATTACTGGGTCTCTATATCTTGCTGGAGAACTACTTAATTTAAATTAAATATTTTCTTTTATAAATGCTACTATATCGCTTTTTGGTGTAGCCCCAACTTTGGTAGCTTTTAATTCACCACCTTTAAATAAAAGCATTGTAGGAATTCCACGAACACCGTACTTAGTAGGCATATTAGGCTCTGAGTCTATGTCATGTTTTGCAATGACAATATCATTCGCCATCTCCTCTGAAATTTCCTCTAAAATTGGTCCAACCATTTTACAAGGTCCACACCATTCGGCCCAAAAATCTACTAAAACTGGTTTTTCATTTTTTAAAACTTGTTCTTCAAATTTTTCATCTGTTACTTTTAATGTAGCCATCAGTTTTATATATAAATAAAAATTTTTTTATCAATAGTTAAAAGAGAAATGTTTAAATTATCCACATCAAACAATTTCGTACTTTTTTTGTATTGACATTGCGTGTTCATTAAACTCGTCTAACAATGCAAGCTTTTCATTATCATTCTCATTAGTATATTTTTCTCTTAGTGTATCAATTTCTGTAAAAAGCGTAGGAATTGTCCACCATTTTTCTTTTTTTTCACTCAAAATCCGCTTTGCAATTTCTCGTTTTATTGTTTTAAGCATGCTCTCTGGGAGAACTTCGGGCGCCTCTTGAAAAATAATTTTTTTTCCAAATCCCACTAAACGATCATCATCAAATTTATCTAGTAATTTAAGTTTATCTTTCCATGATGCTGCATGCCAAGCAGGAAATAAGGCAGTATCTTTGTTAGATGTAAATTTAGTATAAATGCTCTCTTCAGCATATATATCTTCTTGTGTTTTAGATTGTTCTTTCTCCTCAGCAACTTCTCTTAATGCATGAAGTATATTTTGAGAAAATTTTTCGTTATTTTTAATTATATCTGCTCTCTTGTTAATTAACGATTTATCCATCACATTGTAAGGTTCTGCTTGCATTCCATATTGTGCATCTACAATTATTGGGGCTTTATTAGATCTAATCGTTCTTAAAAATTTAGGAGATTTTTTCATTTCAACTTTAAGTTCATTTATTGATAAATTTAATAATGGCTCAACATCAGTCCTTAGATCGAATGCATAATACCAGCCAGTGTATATAGGGTGCATACAATATTTTTGATGGAGAGGTGCAACTAGGTGAAGTCTAGATTTGCCATAATAATACTCATTTAAGGTAATAATTTCTCCTTTTTTAATAATAGTTTCAGTGTCAGATTTATTCGCAGTTTTAAAAAAAGACTCCCAAGTATCTGGTTGTTTTTTTTTAACTATATTTAAGACTTTGGCAGTCATTATACTATCACTTAATGCACTATGAGCATCGGTTGAGTCTATACCCTGCATTCTTGCTAATGATTCCAATTTAAATACTGCATTATTTTTTTCATTAAATTCTACTTCTAAAATTGACGGATCTATCGCATAAGCTGCACGAGCAATATTAATACCATCGTGTCTTTTGTTTGGAGCAGCATTTGTGAGATATGGATATCTAATCCCTTTAAAAAACTCTTTTCTTATCATTTCATCATCAAATCCAATATTAGACCAACCAAGAAATACTGCAGGACTCCACTTTTTAAATATTTTTTCAACTTCTGCTAACATTTGATAATGAGAAAGATTAGTTTGGGTTAATTGCTTTATAGATGTTTTATTTACAATTAGAGCCATTGCTTGAAAGACCTCTCCTTCAGGTAAACGACATCTTAAATTAAATCTATCTTTCTCTTTAAAATTCTCATCAACTAAAACACCACCAATTTCAATGATGCTTCCAAAGTCTGTGCTTGCACTCGATGATTCTATATCCCAAATTGCTAAATTCATAATTTTATCCTCAAACTAGCTAATGTTTATTGGATTTTTGGAAAGTTTTTTAAAGACTTAACCATTAGCATATAAACAATTAGCTCAGGTATTAATAACTCTTTTATGGATAGGATAAATAAAGTCAAGATATATTATTCAATTCGTAAAACTTTTTAACCCTTCCTAAAAATAAATTTTGATACATTTCTAATTCAGCACCTTCAATTTTAAATTCTTGGAATAAAATATCTTTAGTACATAACAGTATTATTCCTGCTTTCATCTTAGTTCCATGAACAACGTCATGAGCTAAAGTATAAGCT
Organism: uncultured Pelagibacteraceae bacterium; assembly: GCA_902603045.1. GTDB lineage: Bacteria > Pseudomonadota > Alphaproteobacteria > Pelagibacterales > Pelagibacteraceae > Pelagibacter. The sequence goes on from CACKTH010000004.1 coordinate 40,957, forward strand.
CCTAGTTGCAAAAAATAATCTTGAATATAATCTGATTTTTTCGGTTTATTAGACTGTTTAAAATCTACTATAACATCTTTACCTTCAAACAATGCTATCATGTCAGCTGTGCCAGCATATTGATCTGGATAATATAAAGTTTCTTCCATTCCATATACTTCATTGAGTCTTCCGGTAATTCCTTTTTGAATTATTTCTTTTGCCATATTTTTATATTGCTCATTACTTTCAAAAAAACTCTCATTAATTCTTCCTCTTAAATAATCTTCGATATAAGAATGCATTGAGGTACCTCTTGCTGATGCTTCTGTTTTAATTCTATTAGCTTCATTAATTCCTACTCTTGCTTTCCAATTAGCTAGAGCTGCCTTCTCTTCTTCTGACTTGGTGGCACTTAAAATAGTGGTAACGCTTGGTAATTTATTCTCTCCTAATAAATATTTTCTATATCCATCTTCAATTGATCTTGATGATTTTGGATAATTAAATTTATTATTCCACTTCATTAAAGTTTTTTTAAAAGATTAATTTAATTTTTTGCCTGTCTTGGAATATCTTCAAATTTTTCTACATTTTCAGTTTCAATAGCTTTTTCTATTTGCTCTGGATCTTTTATATTTTCTAATGTTCTTTTAATAGATCTTGCATCAGTTCCAAATTTATCAACAGCAGTCATAGCTTCTTCTAGTTTTTTTCTTAGATTAATAATTCCATCAAAATGTTTTGTAAATCTTGTATTTATTGTTTTTAAATGATCATATATTTCAGTTGCGTGTTTTTGAACTTTTAATGTTTGAAAACCCATGTGTAATGATTGTAAATATCCAGATAAATTATTTGGTCCCATAATAGTTACTTTATATTTTTTCATTAATTCTTGGCTCAATAATTCCTTTGTATTTGGGTCTTGATAATTAGCTAACTCTAAAAACAAACTCTCTGTTGGTGCATACACAATTGCAAAATCAGTAGTTTTAGGCGGTACAATATATTTTTCATTAACACTTTTAGCTTTTTCTTTAAAAGCTTTTGCAAGTTTAGTTCTTGCATCTGCTATAGCTTTTTTATCATCTTCTTGATGAGCATCTTGAATAGCTTTAAATCTTTCAACAGGAAAGTGGCTATCTACAGGGACTAACACCCCTTCTTGAAGTTTAATTGCAAATTCAACATTTTCACCTGTTTCTTCTTTCATTTTAACGTTAGAAAAATACTGAGATGAGGGTAGCAGGTCCTTAATAAGTGATCCCAAGCTAAATTCAGCTAAAGTTCCATACTTTTTAACACCAGCTAAAATTTTATTAATACCTTTTTGACTTTCGTTTAAATTTTCAACTTGAGAATTAAAAGCTGCAACTTTCTCATCGACTTTTGTAAGAGCTGCTGTCATATCTTTTGTAACACCAGTTGAAAGATTATTAAAAGATGAAGACATCGAACTTAAAGATGAATTAATAGTAGTATTTAAACTATCTTTTAATTTAACTATTTCAGAATTTAGATTTGCAATCTCTTCGGACTCTTGATTTTCATCTTCTTTTTTAAAATTTGATTTAATATTTAAATAAAGAATAGCTGAAGTTGCTATTAGTATTAAAGCTAAAATTATTATTAAAATCGTATCCATGATTCGTATGTTACACCTCCCTTATGATATTTAAAGTTTATTTAAAATATTGTTAACAATTTTTGAACTTCTACTTTTTTTTGATGTCATCAAGCAAGCTTGAGAATTAAGGATTATTCCATCTTTTAATATCCTTAATTTATTAGCTTTCAAAGTTGCCCCTGTTGAAGTTATATCTGTTATAATTTCTGATGATCCAGTAAATGGGTATATCTCTGTTGCTCCAAGACTTTTAACTAATTTAAATTGTGTAACACCTCTTGAAAACATAAACTCTGTAGTTAATTTTGGGTATTTTGTTGCTATGCGCAATCTATTTCTTTTTTTATCTTTAAATTCAAATGCTATCTCTTCAAGGTCAGGCATTGTCTGTACATCTATCCAA
>CACKTH010000005.1 GCA_902603045.1 uncultured Pelagibacteraceae bacterium
GTATTTATTTAAATTTAAAATAAAACTTGAATGTTTTTCAACATCACTGAAAACTTTAACGTATTTATTCCTACCTGAGGATTTTTTCCAAGCTATTTTGGAATAACTATCACCATATTTATAATCATCTAATCCATCAAATTCATCTGCATTTTTTAGTTTATTGATTTGAAACTCATTTAATAATTTATCGTTTGGTCTAATTTTTGTTGGATAAATATATATATCTGACTTAGATATAAGTGGAACTTTTGTTCTAATAACACCAAAAGGATAAATTGACTTAAGTATAATTTTATCTAGACAATATTTTCCTCTTTGTTTATTGAAATATTTTAGACGGACAGTACTGACTTTTCTATTAAAATTGTAGTTGCCTATAGTCTGTTTTTTATAATCAACATCAATATTTAATTTTTTTTCTTTAGACAGATTAATGATTTGTAAATTTATTATTTCAGATTTTCCGGCTTCAATAACAAAATTTTGGTTATGATTTAGATTTAAACTATTAATATTCTGATGAGAGACAAAAATAGAGATAAAAAAAATAAAGAATATGATTATTGATATCAATAATGCAGAATTATTTTCATAAAATACTGATATTAGAAAACAAAAGAAAATAAACAGCCCAAGCCCGATACCATTGAGGTTTGGATAAATATAAATTTTTGTTTTATTTTTTAAATTAAATTCAAAAAAGTTAGAAATTCTTTGAATACCTTGTATTTTCATCCAATAATGCTAATTTTTTCAAGTATTTCTTTATTAACAAATTCGAGTTTATCCTCTTGATTTAGAAATCTTATTCTATGCCTCAATATAAAAGGTAATGTATCTTTTATATCTTGATGTGTGACATAATCTTTTCCATTAATAATAGCCCATCCTTTAGCTAGATTTATAATTTGCTTCATGCATCTTGCGGAAATATAAATTTTTTGCTCTAGTGTTTTTATAATCTGCTCAATCTCTAATACGTATTTATAAATTTCTTGTTTAACTGTAATTTTATTTTTTTTTATTTTGATCTCGTCCCAATCTAAATGACTTGTTTTTCCATTGGTCAACACAACATCCTGTTTTAGCATATTTATTTTATCATTCTCACTCAATTCAGATAAGGAGTAAGAAATCATAAATCGATCTAATTGTGAATCTGGTAATGAACTTGTTCCTGAAGTGTCCATAGGATTCTGCGTTGCGATTACAAAAAATGGCTCAGGTAAGGAATGACTTTCGCCATCTATAGAAACTTTTTTTTCTTCCATGGCTTCCAAAAAAGCGCTTTGTGATTTCGGACTGCCTCTATTAAGTTCATCTGCTAAAACGATATTTGTAAATATTGGTCCTTGCTGAAAATTTATTTTGTCATTGGATAAAACATTAAATCCTAATATATCACTTGGTAATAAATCAGATGTGAACTGAATTCTTTTAAAATTTAATCCTAAATTTAATGTAAGTGCTTTTGCAAATGTTGTTTTGCCCGAACCTGGATAATCTTCAATTAATATACTTCCCTCAGAAATTATTGCAGCCAACGCAAGTTTAATTCTATCCGTATTACCAATTATAATTTTTGAAGTATTTGTGATTACGTTTTGAAACATGGCTAAAATTTTATTTATAACATTTGTACAAAATATTCTTGAAATACCAAATAAAAAATTGTCCCTATAATTATAAATGGACCAAAAGGTATTTGCGATGACATTTTTTTTGAATTTTTAAGCAGGTCTGGTAACACATAAATAAGAGCAATAATTGAAGAAAGAAAAATTATAAATGGAATTGAAATCCACCCAAACCAAAAACCTAAAACTGCAAAAAGTTTTGCATCACCTAATCCCATGCCATCTTTTTTTTTTATTTGTTTATAAAAATAAATAATTGACCAAATCATTACATATCCGAAAATTCCTCCTATCAATGAATTAATATAATTTGGAAAGATGGAATTTAAATTTGGATCAAACGATTTAATAAAACCTAAAATCATCATAGGATAAGTTATAGAATTTGGTATTATGTAATGTCTCAAATCTATAAAGAATATTATTAGAAATGCTAAACTTAAAATTATAAGCAGTATAGTTGTCAAAGTAATACCAAATAATAAATAGATTACTGTGAAATTTAATATTCCAAGAAGTTCAACAAGAAAATATTGAAAAGAAATTTTTTTTTTACAATTTCTACATTTAGATCTTAATATTAAATAAGATAAAACTGGAACATTATCAAACCATGCTATTTTTTTTTTGCAATTTGTGCAAAACGATCTACCGAGTGCTACATTTTTATTAATTGGTAATCTGTATATGCAGACGTTGGCAAAACTACCCCATAAACCTCCTATGACTATAAAAAAAATTATATCCACAAAGATGTATTAAAATTTAATATTAGAGGAAAATTCAATTATTCCATCCACTAAATATTGAACAAATAAGACTGCGTCGTACAGATGGATATATAAATTAGGGCTATTAATGATAATCTCCATGATTGAAAAATTTATCAAAAATTGCTTAAAATACTAGATAAATAAATGTTTCTTTTTAAAACAAAAAAACCTATTGAGCCAGAAAAACAAGCTTCACAAGTAAATGAAGATTTAGAACTTGTTACAAAAATGAATCAAGAATTTGCTGTTTCTCTTGATTTAAATGATACCCTTAATACAGCTCTCCAAGTTATCATTGCTAGATTAAATGCAGAAGCTGCAAATATATTTCTTATAAATGAAAAAAAGCAAAAGTTTGAATGTATTGCATCACTTCATCAAAATTATCTTGATGAATATGAGTTAGATTTAAAAGATGGGGTAATGGGTAAAGCAGTAGAACAAAAAAAATGTATTCGTGTCGGCAATGTAAGAAAAGATGTAAGAGAAATAGCAGAATTTTATTTTGATTTAGATAATAAAACAAACTTCACAACTTATTCAGTATTATGTTCACCTTTAATAGCAGCAAACGAGTGTATCGGTGTTATCCACTGTTTAAATAAAAAAACTGATGATAAGTTGTTTATTGAAGATGATAGAAAACTCCTTGAAACTCTTTCTGCACCGGCTGCACTTGCAATTAGAAATGCAAAAATGGCTAAAGAGATGGTAGAAAAAAATAAAATTCAAAAAGAAGTAGAAATTGTAGGTGAAATTCAAAGATCTTTATTATCAAAAAATAAAAGCGAAGAATTTCCAATTTCAGGCATCAATATACCAGCAAAAGTAGTATCAGGTGATTTTTATAATTTTTCGGATTTAGGAGATGGTAAATACGGATTTGGAGTTGCAGATGTATCTGGTAAGGGGATAAAATCATCATTGTTAATGTCAAAAGCCTCTAGTTTATATAGATGTTTAAGTAAAACTAATTTTTCTGCATCAGACTTATTATTTCAATTAAATAACGAAATATGTGAAACTATTTCAAGAGGGATGTTCGTTACTATGTTAATTGGAATATACGACTCAAATAAAAAAGAGCTATTGTTATCTAGTGCGGGTCACGAACCTCCCTTAATATTGTCAGCTGATGGAAAATTTAGTAATTTTTCTGAGGCCGGACCTCCTTTAGGCATAATGCCTAAAACAAAATATCCTGAGCACACCATACCTTTTGAAAATAGCTCAATGTATATTTTTACTGATGGAATTACAGAGATAAAAAATCCAAATGGAGAAATGTTAGGATCAGAAGGTTTTGAAAATTATATTAAAAAGTATCAATCAACATCGATCAACGATAGACTTAAATCCATGATTGATGACATTCTTGGAGCAGGACACATACAAAAAGATGATTTAACGATTGTTGCTATAGATGGAAAATAGCTAATAAACTGATATTTGCTCTTGATTATAAATTTTGCAGCTCATCACAATACTTAAGCCCAACATAATAGATAATAAAGATGATCCACCATAAGACATTATAGGTAATGGTGCGCCAACAATTGGTAGCATTCCTAAAACCATTGCTATATTAACAAATACATATAAGAAAATTGTTGTAGCAAAACCAAAGCAATATAATTTTGCAAAGAAGCTCCTAGAGACTAGCCCAACATTTATTATTCTATAAATTAATAATATATATAAAAATAAAAGTATAATTGAACCAAGAAAACCAAACTCCTCTGAAAAAAGAGTAAATATAAAGTCGGTATGTTTTTCGGGTAAAAACTCTAAATAACTTTGTGTGCCTTTTAAAAATCCTTTCCCAAAAAAGCCGCCAGATCCAATAGCTATTTTCGATTGAATTATTTGATAGCCAGCTCCCAAAGGATCTCTATCAGGATTAAAGAAAGTTAGAATTCTAGACTTTTGATATGGCTTTAAAATAGATATTACAAAAGGTAATGAGACCAATAATAACAAGCCTGAGTATACAAAGTATTTAATATTTAATCCTGCCAACCAAATTATAGCAATACCACTTCCTGCAATTAAAATAGAAGTTCCTAAATCAGGCTGCTGCATTACAAGATAACAAGGAATTATTAAAAGTATAATTGGTTGAATTAAAAACTTATAACTTTGAATATCTGAGCTTTGAATTCTATGATAATATCTTGCAAAACATATTATCACAGCGATCTTCATTAATTCTGAAGGTTGTAAATTTAGAAAGTATAAGTTTATCCATCTTGTAGCACCAGATGCTGAAATTCCAAAAAATAAAACTATTAGCAATAAAATTAGTCCAATTACATAAAATAAATATGCATTTTTATACCAGGTAGAAACTCTGACAAAAGATAAGACTAAAAATAAACTAAAAAATATAGATAATCTTATTATGTGATTTTTAGTATAAAAAGAAAATTTGCCTCCCTCTGTAGAATAAATTGCAAACACACTAATTGATCCTATAGCTATAATTAATAGGATTAATAGATAATCTATTGATCTAAGTTTATCTAAAAAACTATAATTGCTAGCTTGTATTCTTTCCCTTAACATTATGCTAAACTAGTATTTCCATTGTTAAATTGTTCTCGTAATTTATGCCTATCAATAATTCTTTTAATTAATTTACTTGCAAGTGGCGCTGCTACTTTACTTCCAGATCCTCCATGTTCAATAATAACACTTATTGCATACCGTGGATCTTTATATGGTGCAAAAGCAACGTATAATGCATGATCTCTTTTTTTGTATTCAATTTGGTCAGTATCTAAATCTAATACTCGATCAAGATCAGTAATTCTTCTTACTTGTGAAGTACCAGTTTTTCCTGCGAATTGGTACTTTGGATTGTCATAACGAGATCTGTATGAAGTTCCATATTGTTCATTTGTAGAGCCAAACATAGCGTCTAATACAAAATTAATATTGGACTTATTGTGATACATTCTCTGATAATATTTAACATTTATGTCATCTAAATAATTCCTTTCATGCAGAGGAAAATTAGATTCATCCAATTTAATTTTATTTATTACGTTCTTAAAATTTATAGTATCATCTTTTATAATATGAGGTTTTATTTTATATCCTCCATTAGCAATTTGTGCTGTCATTAAACAAAGTTGAAGTGGTGTAGTCTGTATATAGCCTTGTCCTATACCATTGATTACAGTTTCTCCTAAATACCAACTTTGCTCCAATGCACGTCTTTTCCATTTTGTATCAGGAACCAATCCATTCTTTTCATCGTTATAAAGATCTCCAAGCACATTAGTTCCGAGTCCATACCTTTTTGCAATTATTGATAATTTATCAACACCAAGTAATCTTGCCATTTCATAAAAATATATGTCACAAGATTGTTTGATTGCATTTCTCAACTTCATGTACCCATGGCCTTCTTTTTTCCAACAATGATATTTTACTCCGTATAATTCATATGGATGCTTATGACCCTTGCATCTTATTGTTTTATTAGGATCTAATATTCCATACTCTAGAGCTGCAAGAGCAACTAATGGTTTAAATGTTGATCCAGGAGAATAAAGACCTGCAATTGACTTATTTATTAAGGGTTTTAAGGGATTATTTCTTATTTCTTTCCAATCTTTCTCATTGATTCCATGCGTAAATTTATTTGGATCATAGGTTGGTGATGATGCCATTGCAACAACTTCTCCAGTATAAATGTCCATTACACATATTGAACCTGCTTTTCCTTTAAGTAACTCTTGGGCGTATTTTTGAATTTCAATATCTATAGTTAGGCTTACTTTATTACCCTGTCTTTCTTTTATATAATCTATTTGACTTATTCTTTTACCAGATGCATTAACTTCATATCTTTTTATACCGTAGTTACCTATTAACATTTTTTCTTGTGAATTTTCTATTCCATATTTTCCAACTTTTAGACCTGGAACAAAATTTTCTTTTATCTCAGATTTTTCAAGATCTTTTGGACTAGCATCACCAACATAACCAACTATATGTACTAAGTCATTAGCATAGGGATAAAACCTAGATGTCGATAATACAGGTTTTGCACCTTCTAATTCATGTAAATATAGATTAATTTTTGAGAATTGTTCCCAAGTTAAATTATCTGAAACTACTAATGTGTCCCAAGGTTTTAATCTTTCCTTTTTTTTATATAATTTTTTAATTTGAAACTGGTCTAATCCAATTAAATTTTTAATTTTGAATATTGTTACATCAAAATCATTAATTTCATCTAACATTAAGTGTAGCTGAAACACTCTATCGTTACTTGCTAGTACTTTATTAAAGTTATCTACAATTATGCCCCTCTGAGGAGGAGTTTTCCACTCACGTATTCTATTTTTATCAGATAAAATTTCATACTTTTCTCTGTCAGAAATTTGTAAATTATATAACCTTGAAGATATACCTGCAAAAAGTAATATTTTTGCAGCAGCTAGAATAAACATCCTCCTTGTTATAACTCTACCTTTTTCTATATTTCTTCCTCTATTCAACATTTTTTTGTTTTAAACCTAGTAAGTATATTTGATTAAATATTTTTGCCACTGCTGGATAAATTAAAAATGAAAAAAAGGCTGTTGACATTAGAGCTCCATAACTAATATTTCCATCGAAGAAAATTGCTAGTACTGAAAAATGAATAGAGCTAACAATTAATATTGCTATAAAAAATAATATCCAGTCATAAATTAAATTAGGAACTAGAGTTCTTGTCCTAAAAAAAGATGCAATTACGCAAAGTAAAAGATAATTTATTGATGAAACTCCAATTGGTAGGTTTTGAACGACATCATTAATTACACCTGTAAAAAAAATAAGTCCATAACCAAGCATTTCGGGTTTTCTTAAAACCCAATAAAAAACTATTAAATGAATAAAATTGAAAGATATATTAATTTTAAAAATATTAAATGATAATGAGTAGCCTGTAAAAGCTAAGAAAAATAATAAAATAATTGGAAAACTATTTAATAAGTATTGATAAAATTTTATATCTCCTCTGGCCATTTTACTTATTTACCTGCACATAATTAAGTTGACTTAAATTGCTAAAAAACTTTACATATTTTTTATTTTTCTGAATAATTATTTTTCCAACAGGAATTGATGATGGAATTGTACCATCTGATCCAGAGGTATATACAATTTCGTTCTCTTTTATTTCGTTGTCTTTTGGTAAATACTCTAACTCTGCATACTCATCATTTCCATTCCCTGAAAGTATGGCATTTATTCCACTTGGTTCGATAATGATAGGAATTTTGCTATTAAGATCGTTAGCCAGTAATACCCTCGAACTTAAAAAGTTAACATTTACAACCTTTCCAATGTAATATAGCCGGTCTTTAACAGCTGACCCCAATTTAACTCCACTTTTTTGACCTTTGTTAATTATTAATGACTTTAAATAAGGACTTTGTTTATCTAATAAAATCTTAGTTAACATATATTCTTTAGAAAAAAGATCTCTTTCTTCTATCAATTTTTTTAAAAGAGAATTTTCAGATTTATAAAAATCAACTTCTTTTCTAAGTGAATCTAGATCAAGATCTTTGTCCCTTAGGGTTGAAAACTCTTCATACATTCTCATATGATCTTGGTAGAGATAATATTTGTCTTTTACATATTTAAATGGGCTTGATACAACATATGATCCTCTAAATATAATATCTTTTGTGATTGACCTAAATTGATTAATCGGTCCAGTTTTAAAATACTCTAATGATAAAACTAAAATAGATATGATTAATAGAGTGAATAATGAAAATTTTTGTCTATTTCCTTTTTTTAGAAATGCTGAACGAATAGCAATAATAAAATCATCTCTACTCGATTCTGTTGACATAATATTTAATACTCAGATAGTACAGTAGAAAATATTTCTTGATCGTCTAGCGCCTTTCCTGTTCCTATTGCAACACATGACAATGGATCATCAGCAATATTTACTGGTAATCCAGTTTCTTTAGAGAATCTTTTATCTATATTTTTTAAAAGCGATCCTCCTCCTGTCATTGTTAAACCCATATCAACTAAATCAGCTGATAACTCTGGCGGTGTATTTTCTAGTGCTTTTTTTATTCCAGATACAATATCTTTAAGTATCGGGTTTAAAGCTTCTGAAGTATCTTGTTCTGAGATATTTACCTCTTTGGGGGTTCCTGATCTTAAATCTCTACCTTTAACTGCATAAGTGTTATTATTTGTAGGTATTGCAGTACCAATATCTTTTTTGATTTTTTCAGCAGTACTATCTCCAATCATTAGATTATATTCTTCTCTCATATATTCTTTCAATGCGTTATCCATTGCATCACCCGCTACCCTTAATGATTCAGAATAAACGACACCACCTAGCGACATAACAGCAATTTCTGTTGTTCCACCACCAATATCTACAACCATTGATCCTGTTGCTTCTTGAATTGGTAAGCCCGCTCCAATTGCTGCTGCGATTGGCTCTTCAATTAGCTGGACTCTTCTAGCACCAGCCGCTAATGCACTGTCTTGAATAGCTTTTCTTTCAACTGGTGTTGATCCAGTTGGTACACAAATTAAAATTCTAGGGTTTGCAATTGTTTTTTTATGAACTTTTTTTATAAAATGTTTTATCATTTCTTCTGTAACAATAAAGTCAGCAATGACACCGTCTCGCAAAGGTCTTATTGCTTGAATATTACCCGGTGTTCTTCCTAACATCGTTTTAGCTTCATCACCAACTGCTAAAACTGATTTTTTTCCTTTATTATCAACAACTGCTACAACAGATGGTTCATTTAGAACTACACCTTTACTTTTCAAAACAACTAAGGTGTTAGCTGTTCCAAGATCTATTGCCATATCCTGGCTCCAAAACTTTCTTAAATTGGCAAACATTGACATTTAATTATATTCCTTTCACTTTTTGATGTTTAATATTTTGAGAAGGTGCTTTTTTTTCACGTTTTATTAGCATTTTATTCAATGCATTTAAATATGCATTCGCTGATGCAACTAAAGTATCTGTGTCAGCTGATTGACCAACTGTCGTCCTATCATTTTCTTCAATTTTTACACTAACAGTTGCTTGAGCATCTGTACCTTCCGTTACTGCATGCACTTGATATAAAGATAATTTTACATCGTGAGGAAATAATTTTTTTATACATTTAAATATTGCATCAACTGGTCCATCCCCTGTTTCAGTTGTATTCTTAATATCACCATAAACATCAAGAGTCATTTCTGCTCTTTGAGGCTCACCAGTTCCAGCAAAAACTTTTAAAGATTTCAAATTAATTGCGTTAATTTTATTATCTACTATTAAACTATCATCAACTAGAGCAACTATATCCTCGTCGTATATATGCTTTTTTTTATCAGCTAAAACTTTAAATTTTCCAAATGCGGCTTGGATAATATCGTCTGTAAGATCTGAATAACCTAAATCAGATAATTTATCTTTAAAAGCATGTCGTCCTGAATGTTTTCCCATAACAAGCGAAGTTTTCTTAACACCTACACTCTCCGGAGTCATAATTTCATAAGTTTCTCTATTCTTTAACATCCCATCTTGATGAATGCCCGACTCATGCGCAAAAGCATTTTTTCCAACTATTGCTTTATTAAATTGAACTGGAAAGCCGGTTGCATTTGAAACAATTTTAGATGCTTTGCTTATTAACTCTGTTTTAATGCCTGTATTATACGGCATTAAATCATTTCTAGTTTTAATTGCCATAACTACTTCTTCTAATGCAGCGTTACCTGCTCTTTCACCTATTCCATTAATTGTACACTCTATTTGTCTCACACCCTCTGAAACTCCAGCTAATGCATTTGCTACTGCTAAACCAAGATCATTGTGACAGTGTGCAGATAATATTGCTTTATCTATATTTGGAACATTATTTTTTAAGTGTTTAATTGTTTTTGCGAATTCTTCAGGAATTGAGTACCCGACTGTATCTGGAATATTTATAGTTTTAGCTCCACAATTAATTGCAAGTTCAACTGTTTTGCACATGAAGTCCATATCAGTTCTTGTTCCATCCTCGCAGGACCATTCTACATCATCAGTAAAGTTTCTTGCATATGTGACACTTTCTTTAATTGCATCTAGAACCTGATCGTTTGTCATTTCAAGTTTGTGTTTCATATGTAATGGACTTGTTGAGATGAAAGTATGAATTCTAAATCTTGGAGCGTGTTTCAACGACTCATGACATGCATCAATATCTTTTTTAAGCGCTCTTGAAAGACCGCATGGAATTGAGTTTTTCATTATTTTACTTATTTCAGAAACTGCTTCAAAGTCCCCTGGGGATGCTATTGGAAAACCTGCTTCAACAATATCTATTCCCATTTCATCAAATACTCTAGATATCTGAATTTTTTCTTCGACACTCATTGATGCTCCTGGAGATTGTTCACCATCTCGCATAGTAGTATCAAATATGTATAATTTTTCTTTATCTGACATTATAATTTTTTAGCTTGAGCATAATACATGCTCTCGCTCAGATTGCAAAATAAATTAGGAATTTAAACAAATTTTAACAACAAGTTATTTCTTATCACTATCGACAAGCTTCTTCTTAGCTATCCAAGGCATCATTTCTCTTAATGTAGCACCAACTTTTTCAACTGGATGCTCTGCTAATTTTGCTCTTGTAGCTAAGAAATTTTTCTGACCATTTTTACATTCATCCATCCATTGTTTGGTAAATTTACCTGACTGGATGTCTGCTAAAACTTCTTTCATTCTTTTTTTTGTCTCTTCTTTATTTATAATTTTTGGGCCTGACTCGTATTCTCCATATTCAGCTGTATTAGATATAGAATAATTCATGTTTGCTATTCCACCTTCATAAATTAAATCCACAATTAATTTAACTTCATGAACTGTTTCAAAATATGCCATTTCAGGTTCATAACCTGCTTCAACTAAAGTTTCATACCCATTTTTAATTAATTCAACTAGACCTCCACATAAAACTGTTTGCTCACCAAATAAATCTGTTTCTACTTCATCTTTAAATGTTGTCTCAATTATCCCTGATCTTCCGCCACCAATTGCTGAAGCATATGACATTGCTAAGTCTCTAGCCTTTCCTGATCCATTTTGATGAACAGCAAATAAACATGGAACACCACCACCCTTTTCAAATTCACTTCTTACTAGGTGACCTGGTCCTTTTGGTGCTACCATAAATACATCTAAATCTTTTCGAGCTTTTATTAAATCATAATGAACATTTAATCCGTGAGCAAAAGCTATAGATGTCCCTTCTTTTACACGTTGCTCAATATGATTTTTATAAATAGTTGCTTGTAATTCGTCTGGAGTTAAAATCATAACAACATCAGCCCATTCAGCAGCATCTGACAGGTTCATAACTTTTAATCCTTTAGACTCAGCTTTTTCAATGCTTGAAGACCCTTCTCGAAGAGCCACAACAACTTCTTTTACTCCACTATCTTTTAGGTTTAAAGCGTGAGCATGTCCTTGGCTACCGTATCCAAAGATTGCAATTTTTTTATCCTTTATTAAATTTGCATCAGTATCTTTTTCATAAAACATTTTCATTTTTTTTCTCCTAATTAATTATTTAAATATATCTGCACCCCTTGTCATAGCTACGGCTCCAGTTCTTGAAACGCTTACCAGTCCAAATTTTTTCAAATCATTTGACATTTTATCAATTTCTCTTCTTAAAGCTGTAATTTGGATAACATTCGATTTTTTTGTTTTGTCTAATAATACAGGATTGTATTTTTTACAAGCTTTCAAAGCACTCTCTAACTTATTATTGGGACCAACAATTTTAAATAGTGCCATCTCCTTAAAGATGACTGCTTTATCTTCTCTTTTAAAATCTGCTACTTTATGAACAGGTACTAGCTTTTTTAGTTGAAGTTTAATTTGATTAACAACCTGTGGTGTTCCAGTAGTAACAATGGTTATTCTAGATATTTTTAATTTTTCATCAACTTGAGCAACTGCTAATGACTCGATATTATAACCTCTACCAGAAAAAAGACCAACGACCCTAGCTAAAACACCAGCTTCATTATCAACCCAAACAACTATTATGTGAGTATCAAATCTTTCTTTTTTATTTGAAAGACTATAAGCTGATTTTGAATTAGACATTAGACTAAGGACTTGCCTTTACCTGTAATTTTATTACTTTCTTGATCTTTGGGTCCTAAAATCATCTGATTATGGGGTTTTCCCGATGGTATCATTGGAAAACAATTTTCAACTTTATCTACCATACAATCAAATATTACAGGCCTATTCGTATTTAACATTTCTATAATTTTATCATCTAGCTCTTCTGGTGTTTTTGCTCTTATACCAACACAATTATATGCTTCTGCTAATTTCACAAAATCTGGAAGGGCGGCAGTATAACTTTCAGAATAATTTTTATCATGTAAAAGCTCTTGCCATTGTCTAACCATCCCCATGTATTCATTGTTTAATATAAATATTTTAATTGGAAGATTATATTGCACAGCTGTTGACATTTCTTGAAGTGTCATTAGTACTGATGCTTCTCCAGCAATATCAATAACTAATTTTTTTGGATGAGCAACTTGTACACCAACTGCAGCAGGTAGACCGTATCCCATTGTTCCTAAACCGCCAGATGTCATCCAACGATTTGGTTTATTAAATTTATAGTGTTGTGCTGCCCACATCTGATGTTGTCCAACCTCAGTTGTAATATAAGAATCTTTATCTTTTGTTAATTCGTACAATCTTTCAATTGCATATTGTGGTTTTATTGTTTCCTCACTTACAATATAATCTAAAGATCTAACTGATCTCCATTTTTGGATTTTTTCCCACCATTTAGAAGTTTTTTGTTTATTTGATTTTAAAAATTTTGAGTTTTTTTGTTTTAGACTTTTTAAAGTAGACGAAATTACATTTTTTACGTCCCCAACTATTGCTAAATCTACTTTAACATTTTTGTTAATAGATGATGGATCTATATCTATATGAACCTTCTTTGACTTTGGTGAAAATTCATCTATTTTTCCGGTTATTCTATCGTCAAATCTTGCCCCTATATTAATCATCAAATCACAGTCATGCATTGCATTATTTGCTTCATAAGTTCCATGCATACCTAACATTCCTAAAAACTGACTATCATCACCTGGAAAAGAACCCAATCCCTGCAAAGTTGATGTAATTGGAAAACCTGTTGCATAAACAAGTTCTCTTAAAAGTTCACTTGCTCTAGGTCCAGAATTAATAACTCCACCGCCAGTATAAAAAATAGGCTTTGAAGATTTACTCATTAAATTAATTAATTCATCAATACTTCTTTGACTAAAATGATTATGAGATTTACCATTTATTTTTTTTCCTTTTTTTGGTTTTTTGTATTTTGCTTTTTGAAATTGTATGTCTTTTGGTATATCTACTAAAACCGGTCCTGGTCTACCCGTTGTTGCTACTTCAAAAGCTTTATGTATTGTTTCTGCTAAATCATTTACATCTTTAACTAGCCAGTTATGTTTTGTACAAGGTCTAGTTATTCCAGTTGTATCACATTCTTGAAAAGCATCAGTCCCAATTAAATGAGTTGGTACTTGTCCTGAGATGCAAACTAGTGGAATAGAATCCATGTATGCGTCGGTTAAAGCCGTAACAACGTTTGTTGCGCCTGGTCCTGAAGTTACTAAAATAACTCCTGGTTTGCCTGATGATCTAGCGTATCCCTCGGCCGCATGACCCGCGCCTTGCTCATGTCTTACTAAAACATGCTTGATTGATTTAAAATTTTGTAACTCGTCATAAATCGGAAGGACAGCACCACCTGGATAACCAAAAATATGTTCAACATTTTGATCTTCCATGCACTTAAATACGATTTCAGCTCCGGAATATAATTTTGACATCCAGACAATCTAGCTGAAGTTGTGCTAAAAGGTCAAGCTAACTATGCCGATTTATCAAATTTTTTTAAAAATGATTTTAGTCTATTAAATTTTATTTTTTGCCAATCAGACATTTGTCCCCTTGCCCAAGTAGACTGCCTCTTGGCATATTGCCTTGTTTTTATTGATATTTTTTCTTTTAATACATTAAGATCTAATCTTTTATCTAGATAGTCTTTAATCTCATTTAAACCTATAACTTTTTGAGAGGATAAATCTTTCCTAATTCTTAATTTATAAAACTTTCTTACCTCATTTATTGCTCCATCTCTCAACATTTCATTAGCTCTTAGAGAAATTTTTTCTAACAATTTTTCTCTGGGGTAATCGACATATAACTTAATAAAGCTATCATGGGTAAAATCGGAATATGTTTCACTATACCAATCGAACAAAGATTTATTTGTAAATTTTTTTACTTCATATGCTCTCATAGATCTCTGGGTATCATTTTTATCAATTTTACTTTTACAAAGAGGGTCAAGCTTAATAAGTTCAGAATAAAATTTAATTTGACCTACTTTCGATTGTTTTTTTCTTACTCTATTTCTAATATTGAAAGGAATTTCTGGAATTTTGACTATACCTTCAGTTAGTGCCTTAAAATACAAACCAGTGCCACCAACAAGAATTGGAATTTTATTCCTTTTTTTTATATTTTTAATTTTTGATTTAGCATCTCTTAACCAATTGCCAGTTGAATAATTATCTTTAACACTTTTAAATCCATATAAGTGATGTTTTACAATTTTTATATCTTTTAGCTTTGGTCT
The DNA here is from genome assembly GCA_902603045.1 of uncultured Pelagibacteraceae bacterium. Classification (GTDB taxonomy): domain Bacteria; phylum Pseudomonadota; class Alphaproteobacteria; order Pelagibacterales; family Pelagibacteraceae; genus Pelagibacter. The sequence continues at coordinate 15,145 of CACKTH010000005.1, forward strand.
TGCTGTAAGAATTTTAAGCTCTTTATAAATCTGCATACTATCGGCATTAATTACTTCGCCATTAATTTTTTTTGCAAGCTGTATAGCAAATTTTGATTTTCCAGATGCTGTTGGTCCTGAAATAAGAATTATTTTGGACTTTAGGTCCATTAATTTAATTTAACACCAATGTATCTTCTTTGATTATTATTATTATAAATTGCAATAAGAAGACTCTTATCAGCTCCTCTTAAAGCTAGTTTAACAATATTATCAAGATCTCCAATAGTATTGATTTTTTTCTTTTGTGCCTCAACAATGATATTGTTTACTTGAAGATAATTAATTGGGCTATCTCTATCAATTTCAGTAATAACCAACCCTGTAGTATTTTTTGGTAAATTTCTGTCTTTAATATCATCTTTAGTCAACAGTCTTACCTTTATCTTCAAACCCTCTATTGTATCCTCTTTAGGTTTTTCTGTTACTAAACCTTGAGATTTAAAGTCTTCAGATGTTTCTAGTCTTCCAAGTATTATTTCTTTTGTTATTTCACGTTTATTTCTCCAAACTTTAAGTTTTACTTTTTTTCCAACTTCAGTTTCAGCAACTATTCTTGGAAGTTCACTCATTTCATCAATTTTTTTACCATCAAATTCTAAAATTATATCTCCAGCTTTAATTCCTCCCTTATCTGATGGACTATTTTCAGCTACACTAGCAACAAGTGCTCCTCTTGGTTCATCTAATTTTTCAACATCAGCAATGTCTTTTGTTACAGTTTGGATTCTTACTCCTAGCCATCCTCTTTTAGTTTCACCAAATTCAATTAATTGATTAATTACTTTTTGTGCACTATTAGAAGGAATAGCAAAACCAATTCCAATTGAACCTGATTGACCTAATATTGCAGTATTAATTCCGACCACATCACCATTCATGTTAAACAATGGGCCTCCTGAATTACCTTGGTTAATTGATGCATCTGTTTGAATATAATCTTCGTATCTTGAAAGACCGATACTTCTATTTCTAGCTGAAACTATTCCTGCAGTAACCGTTCCACCTAATCCGAATGGATTTCCAATTGCAATGACCCAATCACCTATTCTTGCAGTATCAGAATCTCCAAACTTGACTGGAGTAAATTTTTGATCAGACTCAATTTGAAGAACAGCCAAATCCATACCTGGATCCGCACCAATTACCTTGGCTCTTAGATTTTTCTCACCATTAACTCTTACAAACACATCTTCAGCACCTTGGATTACATGATTATTTGTAATTACAACTCCTTTTTCATCAATAATAAATCCTGATCCAAGTGCACTCGTCTGTCTCTTTTGAGGAGTTCCATAATCTTTGAACATGTCCTCAAAAGGAGAACCTGGAGGAAATTCAAATGGAAATGGATTAGACCTTGAGGTTATAGTTGTTGTGGTAGAAATATTTACTACTGATGGCATTAATTTTTCAGCTAGATCTGCAAAAGAAGCAGGCATATTTGCTGCTTTACTTGTATTTTGAATATTAATTGAAAATATTACTAGTAATAAAATCTTTAAGAATCTCATCTTTTTAAGTACCAAATAATAAAAAAGCCAATGACTGCAAATATTAATCCACCTGTTCTGAGCTGATTATCAGTAGCTTCTTTTAATTTCATTATCATATTTTTCATTTTTGATGGAAATATGGCGTAAAGAATACCTTCAATAAAAAGGAATAGACCAAATGCGATGATCAATTCCCTCACTAAATTTACTCTACTTTTTGATTAATATTTCCGAAAAATTTAAAAAATTCACTATCTGGCGAAAGTATCATTGAAGTTTCACCGCCAATTAAAGCCTTTTGATATGCTTGCATAGCTCTATAGAAAGCAAAAAATTCAGGATCTTGTCCGAAGGCATCAGCAAAAATTTTGTTTTTTTGTCCATCCCCTTCACCTTTCATTATCTCTGATTTTTTTTGTGCGTCTGCAAGTATAACGGTAACTTCTTTATCAGCAGTTGAGGTAATTGTGACTGCCATCTCTGCGCCTTTTGCTCTAAATTCTTTAGCTTCTCTTTCCCTTTCAGTTTGCATTCTTCTAAAAATTGCATCGCTGTTCGCTTGAGGAAGGTCTGCTCTTTTAATTCTAACATCAACTATACTAATACCAAAGTTTTCTGCTTCATTATTTACACCTTCTTGAATTAATGACATTTGTTTTGTTCTGTCTTCTGATAAAAGTGTTTGTAGTTCTTGTTGACCAAGTACGTTTCTTATTCTTGAATTTATAATTGTTGCCAACCTTGATCTTGCAACTCTTTCATTTCCAACAGATATATAAAATTTAAGAGGATCAATTATTTGAAATCTTGCAAAGGCATCAACAATAAGTCTTTTTTGATCTGATGCAATTACTTCTTCAGGTGGTGTATCAAGATTTAAAATTCTTTTATCTAAAAATACAACATTTTGTATGAATGGAATTTTAAAATTAATTCCTGGTTTTGATATAATTCTTTTAGGATCACCAAATTGAAGTACTATTGCTTGATTAACTTCTTTTACTATAAAAACTGAAAAGTAAATTGTTGCAGCAATTAGTATGATTATTGGTAATAAAAATTTTCCTGCTTTCATTTTAATTAGTTCCTGTTTTTAATTCTTGCAAAGGTAAATATGGTACTACACCTTCGCCTGAATTTTTGTCTATTATTATTTTATTAATATCAGCTAATACTTCCTCCATTGTCTCAAGATACATTCTTTCTTGAGTTACTTTTTTAGCTTTTGCATACTCATTGTATATTGATAAAAATCTACTTGCTTCACCTTCTGCTTTAGCAACAACTTCTTTTTTATAAGCTTCTGCTGCTTGGAGAATTTTTGCTGCTTCTCCTCGTGCTCTTGGAATTACATCGTTAGCATATGCTTCTGCTTCATTTTTAGATCTTTCCATATCTGCTCTTGCAGCTTGGACATCTCTGAATGCATCGATAACTTGGTCTGGTGGATCAGCTTTTTGAGTTTGAACTTGTGTAATTTGAATACCACTTGTGTATTCATCTAAAATTTTTTGAATTATTTCTTGAGTGTCGGCTTCTATAACAGATCTACCTTCTGTCAGAATTGGTTGAATATCAGATCGCGCAATAACTTCTCTCATCGCTGTTTCAGCGGCTGCTTTAACTGTTCCTTCTGGATCTTGAATTTTAAATAAAAAATTACCTGCATCTTTTATTACCCAAAATACTGAAAAATCTATGTTAACTATGTTTTCATCACCTGTTAACATTAAACTTTCTTCTGGAACATCTGCAACTCCGCCTGAGGAAAATCCACTGTCTCTTTCTGACCTAAATCCAATATCCATTCGATTAACTTTTGTAACTTTAGGGGTTAATACGCTTTCAACTGGGAAAGGAAGATGATAATTTAATCCGGGTTGCGTAGTTTTAACAAACTTTCCAAATCTTAATACAACTCCCTGTTCATCAGGTAATACTCTATAAAGACCACTTAATGTCCAAACAATTAGAAGGATTATTAGACCAATTATTATAGGTTTGGCTCCACCTTTTCCACCACCTAAAAATCTATTTATGATTGATTGCAGTTTGCTTATTACTTCGTCAATATTTGGGGGAGTAGGACCTTTTCTAAATCCACCATTTCCACTACCACCTCCGCCAGGTGGTGTTCCCCATGGGCTTTGATTTTTAAAATCACTCATAATAAGTCACTCTATATAGTGTCTTTATTATTAAAAACAAGGTAATGGTAAATTATGGACAATAAAAAAGTAGGTTTAAGTGACACAATGAAAGCTAAAACTGAGCCAAAAACCTTTAGAAGGAACCCTATTATTGGAACAAAGTTTACAATTGCAATCTCAAGTGCAAAAGGAGGAGTTGGAAAGTCTACATTTGCCTCGAATCTTGCTTTAGCATTAAAAAAAATGGACTTAAATGTTGGTTTACTAGATGCCGATATATATGGACCATCGCTTCCAAAATTATTTTCAATAAATGAAAAGCCTGAGAGTGATGGGCAAAAATTAAAGCCAATTATGAAATATGGAGTACAATGTATGTCGATTGGCTTTTTAACAGATGAACAAACTCCAATGATTTGGAGAGGTCCTATGGTCATATCAGCTATAAAAACTTTTACTCAGAAAGTTTTGTGGGAAAATTTAGATTTTTTAATTGTTGATATGCCACCAGGAACTGGAGATACACAATTGACTTTTGCGCAAGAAATTAACATGGATGGAGTAATTATTATATCTACACCACAAGAAATAGCCTTACAGGATGTAAAACGTGGAATAAGGATGTTTGACAAACTTAAAGTAAAAATATTAGGACTTATAGATAATATGAGTCATTTCATTGGAGATGATGGGAAAAAATATGCAATTTTTGGTGAAGGTGGAGTAAAAAAGGCTGCTGAAGAATTTAAAAAAGATTTTATGGGAGAGATACCAATTGATCCTGAGGTAGGAAAACAAGGAGATTTGGGTTCGCCAATAGTAGAAAGCAAACCAGAGCATAAAATATCTAAAATATATTTTAAGTTTGCCGAAAAAATTAAATCAATTTATCTTTAAGATTAAAAGCTTCCATAAGCTCGTTCCATTCTCTTTTAGATAAACCTGTGTCATCAATAGAAACATTTTCACCTTTTATAAGTTTTTGAATAATAATTTTTCCTTTTGCAGAAACTTCTGTACCTCCTACTCTATAATCCATAAAAGCTTCATAAGTGATTGGTACCCATTTTTTAACAGTATCAAGCATAGCATCTGCATAAGCTCTAATCTCGTATTGAGCATGATGATCTGCTCTAAGCCTCAAAAAATTCATTAGATTTAATAAATCTGTTTTCCAATACCATTGAGTGTAAGTATTTAATGTTAAGTTCATTCTAGCAAGCTCTCTTGCTAAACCTACAGCATTCTCATCTATAGTTGATCCATCATATCTTTCATTAAGCATAGTTTCATAATTATTATAAGTTTGTTCAGCATCTCCTTTTAATAAATTCAAAACCTTTTTTGCTTTTTCTCCATCTAAAATATCACCTCTACCTTGTCTATTACTTTGTGATTGAGCAGCAAGATGTTGTGGCTCAGGTAGATAAAATTCTTTATCTAAGATTGAGTATCTTGCAGAGTATTCATTTACATTTGCTGTTCTGTGTCTAATCCATTGTCTTGCTATAAATATAGGAAGCTTTACATGATATTTTATTTCACACATTTCAAAAGGAGTACTATGCCAATGTCTCATTAAATATTTGATTAAACCTGAGTCAGTGGAAACTTTTTTTGTACCTTTTCCATAAGAAACTCTTGCTGATTGAACTACAGAGGTATCATCACCCATATAGTCAACAACTCTTATAAAACCATGGTCTAATATTGGAATTGCATCGTACAGAATTTTTTCAAGTTCTGGTGCCGTCACTCTTTTTGTTGAATTTTGCTGAGATTGCTGGTCTTTTATTTCTTTTATTTGTTCGTCGGTTAACTTCATGAATAATTTATTGAATCTATTGAATTTGGTTTTATATTATTAATGTTGGTTTTCCAACTATGACGATAAACGAATTTCGTAATAACCATTACGGACGTGGGGGCAGTACCCACCACCTCCACCATTTTCAACTTATGGGGGTGAATTAGGATCGACGGATGACTAAAAGTTATTCTTTCGTTCGGTATTGTTCCGCCGTGAAGGGCTAATATATAAATGCTAACGAAAGTTACGCACTTGCAGCTTAATTAATTTATTAATTAAGTTACGGGGTTTGGGGCACCTGGCAACAGAACGCCCCTTAATAAGTATTTATTTTTGGTGCGGTCAGAGAGACTCGAACTCTCATGGGCTAGGCCCACACGGCCCTCAACCGTGCCTGTCTACCAGTTTCAGCATGACCGCAGTTATGCGGCAGATTAAATGAATGACAATTCTAATTCAAGTTGATAAGTTTTTATATGGAATTTACTAGTGAAATAAAAAAAGCAACAAGTTCAATTTATAACAAAGTATCAAAAAAAATTCCGGAGATAGAATGGGCTACACATGCACCTTATATTTATAAAATTAATAAATTAAAGAAAGAGAAGAACGCAGTAATTCTTGCCCACAATTATCAAACACCAGAAATTTATCATGGCATTTCAGATTTTTCTGCGGATTCTTTAGCGTTAGCAATAGAGGCTGCAAAAACAAAAGCAGATATAATTGTCATGTGTGGAGTTCATTTTATGGCTGAAACTGCAAAATTAATGAGCCCTGAAAAAAAAGTTTTATTACCAGATATGAAGGCAGGCTGTTCACTCTCTTCGTCTATAACGGGTGATGATGTTAGAAATCTAAAAAAACAATATCCTGGTGTTCCAGTGGTCTCGTATGTAAATACATCTGCTGATGTTAAGGCTGAAACTGATGTTTGCTGTACATCTGCGAATGCAGTAAAAATTGTAGAGTCATTAGGAGTAAAAAAAGTAATATTTTTACCTGATGATTTTTTAGCTAAATACGTGGCATCACAAACTGATATAGAAATTATTTCTTGGAAGGGAACTTGTGAAGTGCATGAACAATTCAATGATCAAGAAATTAATGATATTAGAAAAGCTAATCCAGGTATAAAAATAATAGCCCATCCAGAATGTCCACCTGATGTGATACAAGCATCTGATTTTGCAGGTTCTACAAGTGGAATGATTAAATATGTAAGAGATAATCAACCAGAAAAAGTCATGATGGTTACGGAATGCTCAATGAGTGATAACGTACAAATTGATAATCCAAATGTTGAATTTATTAGACCATGTAATCTTTGTCCTCATATGAAAAGAATAACTTTGCCTAAAATATTAGATTGTTTAGAAAATGAAACTAATGAATTAATAATGGACAATGAGACAATCGAAAAAGCAAGAAAATCTGTAGAGAGAATGGCAGAAATAGGCAGATAAAATCTGTGTCTAAAATTCAATTAAGTAAAAATTTTATAAAATCATCATGTAAATTGGCTTTGAATGAGGACTTATATCCATCAGGAGATATTACTTCAGAGCTAATAAATAAAAAAATTAAAAAAAAAGTAAAAATGATATGTAACCAAAATGGAATTTTAGGTGGTATAGATTTTGCTAAAGAGACTTTTAAATTAGTAGATAAAAAAATAAATTTTAAAAATAAAAAAAAGGATGGATCTCGAATTAAAAAAGGTGAGGTAGTTGCAATTATTGATGGTGACCTAAAAAATATTTTGACCGGCGAGAGAGTAGCATTAAACTTTGTTTCTCATATTTCTGGAATAGCAACGAAAACAGGCATGTTTGTAAAAAAGGTTGGAAAAAAAACTAAAATATGCTGCACAAGAAAAACAATTCCAAATCTTAGAGTAGTCCAAAAATATGCTGTAAAATTAGGTGGTGGAATAAACCACAGATTTAACTTAAGCGATGAATACTTAATAAAAGATAACCATATAAGTTCTGAAAAAAATTTTGAAAATTTAATTCAAAGAGCCATTAAAAAGAAGGGAAGAAAAAAAATTACAGTTGAGGTTGATAATTTATCTCAGTTAAAGAGAATATTGGGTCTGAAATTTGATAGGATTTTATTTGATAATATGAGTTCAAAAAATTTAAAAAAAGCAGTCAAAATGTCTAGAAAATTTTATGAAACTGAAGCATCAGGAGGAATTAACTTAAAGAATGTTAAAAATGTTTCCTCTACTGGTGTAGATAGAATTTCCATAGGATCCTTAACTCACTCAATTAATGCATTAGACTTAAAATTGGAAATCTAAAATTTAATTTTATTTTTTTAATTGAGCTTGAGCAGCAGCCAGTCTTGCAATAGGTACTCTATAAGGTGAACAGGATACATAATCTAAACCAGCACGTGCACAAAAGTCGATACTTTTCGGATCACCTCCATGTTCGCCACATATACCGAGTTTGATTTTTTTGTTAGTTTTTCTACCTTTTTTTGTTGCTATTTTTATCAAATCTCCAACTCCGTCATCTATAGAAACAAATGGATCAATATCGAAAATTTTATTATCAATATAATCATTTAAAAACTTTCCACTATCATCTCTGCTAATGCCAAAAGTTGTTTGTGTTAAGTCATTTGTTCCAAAACTAAAAAATTCTGCATGTCTAGATATATCATCTGCTTTGATTGCTGCTCTTGGGAGCTCAATCATTGTACCCACTAAAAAATTTAGTTTTGTTTTAGTTTTCTTTTCAACTTCTTTTGCAACTCTAATTACTAAATCTTTCATTATTTTTATTTCTGCTTCAGTAGATACCAAAGGTATCATGATCTCTGGAATAATAGATTTTATCTTGAGTTTTTTACATTCAACTAAAGCATGAAAAATCGCTGTGCACTGCATCTCATATATCTCTGGGAATGATATACCTAATCTACAACCTCTATGACCGAGCATTGGATTTTGTTCATGAAGTTCTGTTATTCTACCCTCTAATTCTGAGCTTTTGATGTTTAAAGCATTTGCTACATCGCTAATTTCTTTTTGATTTTTCGGTAAAAATTCATGAAGCGGTGGATCTAATAATCTAACTGTAACAGGTAGACCGTTCATAATTTTAAAGATATCAATAAAATCCTTTTTTTGAAAAGGAAGTAGTTTGTTTAAAGCCCTAGCCCTATCTTCTTTTGATTTTGATAAAATCATTTCTCTTACAGATAAAATTCTCTCCTCATCAAAAAACATATGTTCTGTTCTACAAAGACCTATTCCTTCAGCTCCAAATTCTCTAGCAGTTTTACTATCAAGAGGTGTTTCAGAGTTAGTTCTAATTTTTAGTTTTCTAAATTTATCAGCCCAACTCATAAGTTTAGAAAAATCTCCCGAAATTTCGGGTTTAACAGTTTTAACTTCTCCTTTTATGATTCTACCAGTTGATCCATCAATTGTAATTAAATCACCTTCTTTAATTTCATTATTTTTTGTTTTAAAAATTTTATTTTGGTAATCTATTTCTATTTCGCTTGAGCCAGATACACAAGGTCTACCCATTCCTCTTGCAACTACTGCAGCGTGGCTAGTCATTCCTCCTCTTGCAGTAAGAATTCCTTTAGCTGCATGCATTCCATTTATATCTTCAGGTGATGTTTCTACTCTTACTAGGATTGTATTTTGCATCATTCCATTTAATCTTTCAGCCTCATCAGATGTAAATACTGCTTTTCCACTAGCTGCTCCCGGCGAAGCTGGAAGGCCTTTGGCAATTACTTCTAAATTCGCTGTTTCATCTAAAGTTGGATGAAGCAAAGTATCTAATGAATTTGGTTGTACTCTAAGCACAGCCTCTTTTTTTGTGATGAGTTTTTCTTTTTCCATATCGACAGCAATTTTGACTGATGATTTTGCAGTTCTTTTTCCTGATCTAGTTTGCAACATCCACAACTTATTATTTTCAACTGTGAACTCCACATCCTGCATATCCTTATAATGTTTCTCGAGTTTTATAAGAATATTTTTTAGATTTTTGTAAACTCTAGGCATAGACTCTTCCATTGAAAGAAATTTTTCTTTTGCATTTTTTCTAGCTTTCTTAGTTATATGTTGGGGCGTCCTTGTTCCTGCAACAACATCTTCTCCTTGAGCATTTATTAAATATTCGCCATAGATTTCATTGATTCCATTGGATGGATTACGTGTAAATACAACACCTGTCGCACAATCATCACCCATATTGCCAAAAACCATGGACTGAACATTTACTGCAGTTCCCCACTCTGAAGGAATATGATTTAATTTTCTATAGACCCTTGCTCTATTACTCTCCCATGACAAAAAGACTGCACTAATTGCACCTAGTAATTGTTCATTAATATTTTGAGGAAAATTTTTTTTTGTTTTTTCTTTTACAATATTTTTAAAATCTTTAATCAATCCGTCCCAATCATCTTCATTTAAATCAGTGTCTAGCAAAACACCTTTTGTAAGTTTGTAATTTTCAATTAATTCTTCAAAATTATAACTTTCAACACCCATAACAACATTTGCATACATTTGTATAAATCTTCTATAACTATCTTTTGCAAATCTTATATTTGATGTTTTATTTGCTAAAGCAATCACAGTTTTGTCATTTAGTCCAAGATTTAAAATAGTATCCATCATTCCTGGCATGGATACTTTTGCACCAGATCTTACAGATAACAATAAAGGATTTTTCAAATCTCCGAATTTTTTCCCAGAATCTTTTTCAATATTTTTTAATTCTTTATTTATTTCATTTATGATTTTAGGCTTTAATTTCTTTTTATTTTTATAAAATAAATCACAAACTTCAGTAGAAATCGTAAATCCAGGTGGGACAGGCAAACCCATCCTTCCCATTTCTGATAAATTTGCACCTTTGCCTCCTAAAATATTTTTTGGGTTTTTTATTCTTTTTGTGTCTTTAGATTTAAAATTGAATACTAATTTTGTCATTTATGCTTCTATTTTAGAAAAGTTAAAATAATTATCGAAGCTTTTACACAACATTTTTAAAAGTTCTAGTCTGTTTTTTTTAATTATTTCTTCTTGATCATTAACTATTACATTATCAAAAAACTCATTAACCTCTAGTTTGGCACTTGAGAGTGTTTTAAGACTTTCATCATAATCCTCATCTCTACCTATGCTTGAAAAATACTTTCTTATAATATGTATTTTTTTATAAAGATTTTTTTCATAATCATTTTTAAAGAGACCAGGATCGGCAGAACCTACAATTTCTAGTTTTGATTTACTTTCGCTATTTAAAATGTTTGCAGATCTTTTATAAATTGCAATAACATCAAGACCAAAATCTTTTTTAATATTTTTATTCAAATTTAATGATTTATTAAAAATTTTTAGTAAATCATCTATTCCATATGAATTAGTGGAGCACTCAATAATATCCGACCTAATATTTTTTTCCTTTAAATAATTTTTTAATCTTTCTAAAATAAAATCTCCCAATTCATCATTTATCAATTTTGAGTCAAAAGAGTAATTTTGATCTTTGTATAAATTTATTGAATAATTTATTAGATCTCTTAATTTTATTTTTTTTTGATTTTCAATTATTAACCTTAATAAACTAATTGCCATTCTTCTTAAAGCATAAGGGTCTTTTGAACTAGTTGGTTTGAGATTAAGTCCAAAAAATCCAACTAAGGAGTCTATTTTGTCACTTAAAGATAATGCTATGCTGTATGGTTTTTTTGGGACTTTACTATCAATACCACTTGGTAAGTAATGCTCTGAAACAGCTAAACTTATTTCTTCGTCAAAACCTTGCTCTCTTGCAAAGTATCCACCCATCACGCCTTGTAATTCGGGAAACTCTCCAACTAAATCTGACATCAAATCTACTTTGCAAATTGAGGAGGCAATTTCTATCTTTTCTTTACTTATTAAAAGTTCATCTGATATTATTCCGCTAAGTTTTCTAACTCTTTGCATTTTATCAAAATAACTTCCTAATCCTTTAAAATAATTAATTTGCTTCAATCTAGATACCTGTTTAACTAAATTTTGAGACTTATTTCTGTTCCAAAAAAATTCCGCATCTGCTAACCTTGCTTCTACAACATTTTGATTTCCTAATTTAACTAATCCTTTTTTGTCCTTACAATCTGCCACAACTATAAAATTATTTGTTATTTTGTTTTTACTATCAAATGTAGGAAAATATTTCTGGTGATGTTGCATTGTTATAATAAGTATTTCTTGTGGAATTTCTAAAAATTTCTTATTAAACTCACATACTAAAACTTTTGGTTTTTCAACAATATTTATTATTTCGTCTATAAGTTTTTCATTCATGTTTATATGAATTTTTTTTCGATTAGTTGCCTTATTTATTTCTTTAATTATAAATTCTTTCCTTTTATTTTGGTCAATTGTTACTCCTTTTTGTTTAAAAAATTTTATATAAGATTTAAAATCAACAAAACTTTTTACTTCATCTTCTAGATCTTTATCTGTAAAAGTTTTATTTGAACTATGTAAATGGTTTAATTTAAATTCAATTATTTTTTTATCAAATAAAGCTAATATTGATTTTAACGGTCTTCCCCAATATAAATCATGATTTCCCCATTTCATTGATTTTTTCCATGAAATTTTTAAAAGTAAACTTGCAATATTTTCTTTTAATAAATCGTATGATTTTATTTTTTGTGATGGTTTTTTGTAGAAGTAGAATATGCCTTTTTCAGTGCTTTTTTTGAAAACTTTTTCTTTACTTATTTTATTGGATTTTAAAAATCCTTCTAAAGCCTTTTCTGGAGCATTTATATTAGGACCTCTAATTTCCTCTGCTTTTTTTATTGCATCTTTAGGTATCTTATTTATATGAACAATGAGCCTATTTGGGGTTGAATAAGTATTAATTTTACCTTTAACTATAATTTCATTATCATTAAAAAATTTTTTAAAAATTTGTGTTAAATCATCTCTAGCATTAATTTGTAATCTGGAAGGTATTTCTTCACTAAATAATTCAAGGAAAAATTCAGACATTTTAATTTTGTGTTTGTACCCAAATTTTTCCAATTTCTCTTGTTAGATCTCTTATCCTTGCGATATATTCTGCTCTTTGAGCAACACTTATAACTCCTCTAGCATCTAAAATATTGAAGACATGACTTGATTTTAAACATTGATCATATGCTGGAAGAGAAATTTTCTTTTCAATTAATGATTTTGCCTCTTCTTCGAGCATATCAAAAATCTTAAATAATTTATCTGTGTTTGCATACTCAAAATTATAGGCTGAAAATTCTTTTTCAGCTTGTTGAAAAACATCTTTGTATAAAACGCCTTCATCATTCCAAATTAAATCAAAAACATTTTTTTTACCTTGAATAAACATGCATAATCTCTCTAAACCATAAGTAATTTCAACAGATATTGGATTGCATTCCATCCCTGCCATTTGTTGAAAATAAGTAAATTGAGTAACTTCCATACCATCACACCATACTTCCCATCCGAGACCGGCAGCACCTAAAGTTGGACTTTCCCAATCATCCTCTACAAATCTGATATCGTGCTCTTCGTATTTAATACCTACTGATGAAAGGCTATTAAGATACATTTTTTTAATATCTTTTGGCGAAGGTTTTATTAAAACTTGAAATTGATAGTAATGTTGTAAACGATTAGGATTTTCTCCATACCTTCCATCCGTTGGTCTTCTTGATGGTTGAACATAAGCTGTTTTCCATGGTTTAGAACCTAAAGATCTTAGAGTTGTTGCTGGGTGAAATGTTCCTGCTCCAACTTCTAAATCATAAGGTTGTAAAATAACGCAACCTTTTTTTGACCAGTACTTTTGAAGATTTAAAATTGTATCCTGAAAAGAGATAAATGATTTTGGATTTTTTGTTTTTTTTTTAGAAACCATATTTTTGCCAAATAGATCTTTCTTCTAAAACACTTATCAATTTATCCGCATGGTCCTCTGAAGACGAAAGCTTTTTGGCAAGCCATCCTTTAGACTTTTCAAATTTTTTAATTTCAACATCTTCACCAAATTTTTCTCTCAATATCTGTTCTGCATTCCCTATTCCATCTATTAAACCAAGTTTTAAGGATGTTTTGCCAGACCAAAATTCTCCAGAAAAAAGTTCAACATCAGTTTTGTTTAGTTTTGTTGATCTACTTTCCTCTACAACATTAATAAATTCTTGGTGAAGTTCCAGTTGAATATTTTTTAATCTTTGAATGTCTTCTTCTTTCTCGTCTAAAAAAGGATCTAGGGTACTTTTATTTTTTCCAGCTGTATAAACTCTTCTTTGAACCCCAATTTTTTGAATTAAATCTTTAAAACCAAAAGAAGAATAAATGACTCCTATTGATCCGATTATAGAACTTGCATTAGCATAAATCTCATCACCTGCGCATGCAATTAGATAGCCTCCAGATGCAGCAACATCTTCCGCAAAAATTATTACTTTTTTTTGGTTTTTCTTGGATTGTTCTCTAATAAATTTATATATTAGATGTGATTGAACGGGTGAACCACCTGGTGAATTAATTGAAATTGCAACAGCCTCTGCTTTTTTTACTGAAAAAGCTTTTTTTATCATTTCTTCTTGAGAGGAATATTCTATTCCTTGTTTAAACTTTCCAACATTTCCAATGACGCCGGTAAGTCTTAAATGACTAACAATTTTTTTTTTTTTAAAAAATGAAAACATACAAATGATTATAAAAATTTTAATTAATTATAAAGCTACTTATAGTTGAAGAAATAGGTGCGTCAATTGATAAGTATATTAATAAACTTAATGTAATATTTTGAATTTATGGGTTCAGTAGTTCAACTAAAAAAGCAAATAACTAATGCATATACAGATTTAGTAAATTCTGTTGATGAAAAACTAAGTTTAGTTGAAGACAAAATTTCTTATAAATTAGATAGTAAAGTTGAGCTAGTTAAAGAAATGACAGCTTACCACATGACTAGTGGAGGTAAAAGATTAAGAGCATTGCTTACTTTGGAGTGTGCTAAATTGTGTGGATATACAAAAGGTAGTAGAGATGTGAACCTAGCTGCATGTGTTGAACTTATACACGCAGCAACTCTTATGCATGATGATGTAATTGACAGCGCAGATTTAAGAAGAGGCAAAAAAACTACAAATAAAATTTGGGGAAATCAGTCATCAATTCTTGTTGGGGACTATTTATTAAGTAGATGTTTTGAAATGATGGTTGAGGATGGAAATATTGAAGTATTAAAACTTTTATCTTCTACATCATCAACTATTGCTCAAGGAGAAGTTTTGCAGTTACAACATAAAGGTGACTCTGAAATGTTAGAGGAAACATATTTGAATATAATTTCTTCTAAAACAGCAGCTTTATTTTCAGCATCTTCAAAAGTTGGATCGATAATTACCGATAAAGGCAATAAATTTAAAGATGCACTAGAATTCTATGGAAAGAACCTTGGATTAACATTTCAGATTGCGGATGACACACTTGACTATAACTCAGAATTAAAAATGTTTGGTAAAGAGATAGGGAAAGATTTCTTTGAGGGCAAAGTAACTCTCCCAATTATCCTATTAAATCAAAAATTATCTTCAGATGAAAAATTAGTTTTAAAAAAAATATTTGAACAAAAGATCAGATCTAAAGAACAGTTTGACTATGTGCTTAAGTTAGTAAAAAAATATAATATAATTAATGAGTGTTACAAAAAAGCGGAACACTATATAAATTTAGCATCAAATTCATTAAGTATATTTCAAGATTGTGAAGAAAAAACTATACTTAAAAATTTAACTGCTTTTAGTATTAATAGAAAATTTTAAGGTGATAAGAGAATTTTTTTCCAAGTATTATCTTCTTTAATATATTTTAATCTTTCGTGAATTCTATTTTCACCATCTAACCAAAATTCAATTTCTTGGTGTTTTAATCTCCAGCCTGACCAATGATCAGGTCTTGGAACATTATTTTCATCTTTATAGAGATCTTTAAATTTTTTTAATGATTGGTTTAGTTCTTCTCTATCTTTTAAAATTGAGCTTTGATTTGAGGCCCAAGCACCAATTCTACTTCCATAACTTCTGGAATTATAATAACTATCCGCTTCATCATCTGAAACTTTTTCAGCGGTACCAACTATACGGATTTGTCTGAGTAAACTTTTCCAATGAAAGCACATTGAAATATTTGGATTCTGCTTTATAGAGTTTCCTTTATTGCTATTAAAGTTAGTGTAGAAGACAAACCCATCTTCTCCATAATCTTTGAGCAATACCATTCTTACATTTGGATAACCTCTTTTGTCAATGGTGCCTAGAGCTAATGCATTTGGATCATTAATTTCAGTTTTCTTTGCCTCTTTATACCATTCAGTGAATAATAATATTGGATTATCAAGTTCAAGAAAGCATTTATCTAATCCTAAAGAATTTTTTTCGTTCATAATTTAACCAAAATAATTTATATAATAATATAATGTCTTTTAATACATTTGGAAAATTTTTTCGGTTTACTACATGGGGTGAGTCTCATGGTCCAGCAATAGGGTGTGTTGTTGATGGATGTCCTCCAAATATTAAACTTAATATCAAAGACATTCAGTTAGAATTAAATAAAAGAAAGCCTGGTCAGTCTAAATTCACAACTCAAAGAAAAGAGGATGATAAAGTGGAAATTTTATCAGGAACATTTGAGGGCAAAACCACTGGTACGCCTATCTCAATGATTATCTTCAATAAAGATATGCGTTCTAAGGATTATAAAAATATTAAAGATAAATTTAGACCTGGTCACGCTGATTACACATATTTTAAAAAATATGGAATTAGAGATTATAGAGGTGGAGGCAGACAGTCAGCAAGAGAGACTGCATCAAGAGTGGCAGCAGGGGCAATAGCAAAACAAGTTTTGGAAAAAATTATCGGAAAAAAATACAGTGTGATTGGAGCAGTAACACAATTAGGAATACTAGGATGTGACACAGAAAAATGGAATGACAAATTCATTACAAAAAATCCTTTATTTTGTCCTGATAAAACAGTTTTAAAATTATGGGAAAAATATTTACTTGGAATAAGAAAAGCTGGCTCATCATGTGGGGCTGTTATTGAAGTAAGAGCAAGAGGTGTGCCTGTCGGATTGGGAGCTCCAATTTATTCTAAATTAGATATGGATTTGGCATCAGCTATGATGAGTATTAACGCTGTAAAAGGTGTAAACATAGGATCAGGAATGAACTCTGCTCAACTCTCTGGTGAAAAAAATTCTGATGAAATGTCTCAAAAAGGAAAGAAAACAAAATTTAAATCAAATAATGCTGGAGGAATTTTAGGAGGAATTTCTAGTGGACAAGAATTAATAGTTTCATTTGCGGTAAAACCTACTTCATCAATTCTTTCTCAAAGAAAAACAATTAATAAATTTGGAAAAAATACTTCAATTTCAGTCACAGGTAGACATGATCCTTGCGTAGGTATTAGGGCAGTACCTATAGGTGAAGCAATGATGCATTGTGTAATTCTTGATCACTACTTAATGAATAAAGCTCAATGTGGTAATTAATTCGTTTTTTTAATTACAACTTTAGAATTTAAAGTTTCTAAAACCTTCACTTCAATAGATTTAGCATCTAAACCAGCTTCTTTATACATTTCTTCAGGTTTATCTTGGTCTAAAAATTTATCAGGCAAAATCATTGATCTAAATTTTAAATTGTTATCTAATAAATTCTTTTCATTTAAGAAATGATTTACATGGGCTCCAAAACCTCCAATAGAACCTTCTTCCAATGTAATAAGTACTTCATGATTTGTTGCAACTTGCCACATAAGATTTTCATCAAGAGGTTTTGCAAATCTAGCATCTATAATTGTTGGATTAATTCCCATTTTTTTTAAACTTTCTTCAGCCAATAGACATTCTTTTAATCTGTTTCCAAAACTTACTAGGGCAACTTTCTTTCCTTCGGTTATAACTCTTCCTTTTCCAATATCTATTTTTTCGTTTAAATCGGGTAATTCTAAACCTATTCCATTTCCTCTTGGATATCTAAATGCACACGGTTTATTATTAATATCTACTGACGTATTAACCATTCTTACTAATTCTGCTTCATCACTTGCTGCCATAACAATAAAATTAGGTAAAGTTGATAAATAAGTAATATCAAAAGCACCTGCGTGAGTGGCTCCATCGGCACCAACTAAACCAGCTCTATCAATTGCAAATCTTACTGGTAAACTTTGAATTGCAACATCATGAACTACCTGATCATAAGCTCTTTGTAAAAATGTTGAATAAATTGCAGCATAAGGCTTATAACCTTCTGTGGCCAAACCTGCAGCAAAAGTAACGGCATGTTGTTCAGCAATTCCAACATCAAAAGTTCTATCCGGGAAAACTTTACTAAAAGTGTCCATTCCTGTGCCAGACGGCATAGCTGCAGTTATACCTACAATTTTACTGTCTTTCTTTGCATGCTCTACTAATGTATTTGCAAATACCTTTGTAAAAGCAGGAGCTTTAGTTGTTGATTTTTGTTGAACTCCAGTTTGAACATCAAATTTTGTAACTCCGTGATACTTATCATCAGATTTTTCAGCAAAACTATATCCTTTGCCTTTTTGAGTTTTTATATGAATTAGTATTGGACCATTATGATTACTTTCTTTTGCATTTTTTAAAATTGGCAATAAAACATCTAAATCATGACCATCAATTGGACCAACATAATAAAAACCTAATGAATTAAATAATGTACCACCTGTGACAGCTGATCTCAAAAAATCTTCAGCCTTTCCAGCCTTTTTGCTAAATCTTTTTGAAAAGGATGAAATAATCATTTTAACTGTTTCTCTGAAACTAAAATAAATCTTACCTGAAAAAATTTTAGCAAGATAAGATTTCATTGCTCCAACTGGTTTTGCAATTGACATATCATTGTCATTCAAAATTACGATCATTTTAGTTTTAGAGTCTCCAGCATTGTTCATAGCTTCATATGCCATTCCTGCACTCATAGCACCATCACCAATAACTGCTATAACCTGATCTGATTTGTTTGATAATTTATTTGCAGTTGCAATGCCAAGTCCAGCAGAAATAGAAGTAGAACTATGAGCTGCACCAAAAGGGTCAAATTCACTTTCTGATCGCTTTGTAAAACCAGATAACCCACTTCCTTGTCTTAAAGTTCGTATTTTATCTTTTCTTCCTGTTAAAATTTTATGAGGGTATGATTGATGACCAACATCCCATATCAATTTGTCCTTTGGTGTGTCAAAAACATAGTGAAGTGCTACTGT
Source organism: uncultured Pelagibacteraceae bacterium (assembly GCA_902603045.1). Lineage (GTDB taxonomy): Bacteria > Pseudomonadota > Alphaproteobacteria > Pelagibacterales > Pelagibacteraceae > Pelagibacter. The sequence continues at coordinate 33,963 of CACKTH010000005.1, forward strand.
TAACTCTACAACACCTAAACCTGCACCAAGATGACCGCCTGTTTTTGAAACAGCATCAATCATTTCTTTTCTTACTTCATCTGATAGAGCTTTTAATTCTTCACTATTCAGTTTTTTTATATCTGAAGGAAAATTAATATTATTTAAATATTTATAATTCTGCATTTATTTATTTCTACTTAATATAAATTCAATTGTCTCTTTTAAATCACCAGCATTATTTCCATAGCTAACTAAACTGTTAAATATTTCTTTTTTTAGTTTTGATGCATATTTAATAGCATTTTTATATCCTAGTAAACTTATTAATGTTGCCTTTCCTCTTTTAGAATCTTTATTTGTTTTTTTTCCTGCAGTTTTTGATGTACTGCTATAATCAATTAAATCATCTGCAATTTGAAAAAGTAAACCAATTTTTTCACCAATAACTGAGAATTTTTTTATTTGATCTTTTTTATTTGTTAAAAGAACCGGTGACAAACAGCTGAATGAAAATAATTTCCCAGTCTTTTTAATCTCCATGTCTATTACTTTTTGTTTAGAAACTTTTTTTCTTTCATAATTTAAATCCAAAAATTGACCTCCAGCTATTCCTTGGTGTCCTGATGATTGAGATATTAGATTTATTAAGGTTATTTTTTTATTATTATTTATTTTAAACTTTGGATCAGATAAAATTTCAAAAGCCAATGTCAAAAGAGAGTTTCCAGCTAAAACTGCTGTTGATTCTCCAAATTTTTTATGTGTTGTTAATTTACCTCTTCTAATATCATCATCATCCATACAAGGTAAATCGTCATGTATTAGTGAATAAGCGTGTATACATTCAACGGCTGAACTTAAATATAAAAGATATTTTTTTTCTATGTTAAAAATTTTTCCAACATCAAAAATAAGCTTAGATCTTATTTTTTTTCCTCCAGGAAATAAACCATACTTCATAGGCATAATTAGATCTGTTTTTTTTTGTTTTGCTAAGTAATTCTTTAAAAATTTATTTACTTCATTAACGGTTTTAACTAATTTTTTTTTCATTTTTTTGAGCTTAATTCTTCAATTTTTAGTTTAGTGCTTTCAGATATATTTTTTGAGTCTTTTTGAAATTTTTTCTCTATTAGATTATTTAACTTTATTAAATATTGATAATCATTAATAGATTCTTCCAAATTTTTTTTATTTTCTAATTCTTGAATTAAACGATCTGCTATATCTGTGAGTTCACTCAAAGATTTTGACTCAATATCATCTGGCAAAATTTTTTCATTCATATAATAGTTTGTAATATTATATGAAAATTAATGATTCAAATATTAAAAAAGCAGTAAAATATTTAAATAATAACGAATGTATTGGAATACCAACAGAAACTGTCTATGGATTAGCAGCTAATGCCTATTCTGATAAAGCTACCAAAAGAATATTTAAATTAAAAGGAAGGCCTACTGATAACCCCTTAATAGTTCATTATTATAGTATTAAAGATTTGGAAAAAGATTGTGAGACGAATAATTTGTTTTATAAACTCTATAAGTCATTAAGCCCTGGACCAATCACATTTATATTAAAACTAAAAAAAGAAAGTAAAATTTCAAAAAACGTTACAAATAATAAAAAAACACTAGGTGTAAGATTCCCAAGTCACCAAACTGCTAGAATATTATTAAAATCTTTAAAATATCCTTTGGCAGCTCCGAGTGCAAATATCTCTGAAGGGATAAGTCCAGTAACAAAAGATGATGTATATGACGAATTTGGAGAAAAAATTAAATTTATTTTAGAAGGCGGTAGGTCAAAAGTTGGTGTTGAGTCCACGATAATAAGTTTAGTAAAAAAACCCCAAATTTTAAGATTGGGTGGTTTAGATATTTCTATATTAAGTAAAAAATTAAAAACAAATTTAAAAACTAAATTACATAATAAAAGCAATATAAAATCTCCAGGGAGAGGAAAAATCCACTATTCACCAGGTATACCCATTAGATTAAACGCAGTTAAAATAAAAAAAGATGAGGCTTTTATTCTAATTAAGAAGAAAAAAGAAAATAATAAGAATTATTTTTACTTAAGTAAGACAAATAATCTAATGGAGAGTGTTAAAAATTTATATAAAACATTAAGAAAAATTAAGAAGTTAGGCTACAAAAAAATAGCTGTTCAAAGAATACCAAACCAAAAGTTTGGATTAGTAATTAACGATAGACTTCTTAGAGCATCAAAAAAATGAAAAATTTAGTAGAAGTAAAAAATATAAAAAAAAATTATGGAAAGAATGAGGCTGTCAAAGGTATAAGTTTTAGCATAGAAGAAAACGAAATTTTAGGCCTATTAGGTCCAAATGGGTCAGGCAAAACCACTACTATTGGCATGTTGTTGGGACTTTTAAAACCAACTAGTGGAGAAATATTTATAAACGGTCAAAAATTAGAGGGGAATAGAATTGAAATCTTAGAACAGATTAACTTCATATCTCCATATATTGAATTACCCAAAAAACTTACAGTTAAACAAAATCTGACTGTTTACGGAAAATTATACAAAATAAAAAATATTAATGAGAGGATCGAATTTTTATCAGAGAAATTAAGATTAGAAGGATTGCTTAATAACATTACAGGTGAATTATCATCTGGACAAAAAAATAGAGTAAGTTTAGCAAAAGCATTAATTAACGAGCCGAAAGTATTATTATTGGATGAACCAACTGCATCATTGGATCCAGAAGTAGGTGATTTTGTTAGGTCCTTTTTGGAAGATTATAAAAAAGAAAAAAAAATATCCATACTTCTTGCTTCTCATAATATGAATGAAGTCACTAGGCTTTGTAAATCAATTTTAATGATGAAAGAAGGAATTATAATTGACAAAGGAAATCCTGAAGAATTAATCAATAAACATGGCAGAAAAAACCTCGAGGAAGTTTTTTTAAAATTATCTAGGAGTAAAAATGAGCTTAACTAGGATGTACGGTCTTTTTTTAAGACATTTTTATTTAATAACTAGATCTTTCCCAAGAGTTTTAGATCTTGTTTATTGGCCAACTATTCAAATTACTTTGTGGGGATTTATCTCAAATTTTTTTGCTACACATACAACATATTATAATAATGCGGTAGGAGTTATATTAACATGCGCAATCCTTTATGATTTTCTTTTTAGAACAAGCATTGGATTTAATATGCTATTCCTTGAAGAAATTTGGAGTAGAAACTTTACAAATTTATTTATTGCGCCGATGAAAATTGGTGAAATATTAACTTCACTTGTTGTTACAGCATTAATTAGAGCTCTTATAGGTTTAATACCAGCAGTGCTTTTAACTTCACCATTATTTGGTATTTCTATTTTAGATTTAGGAATATTTTTATTCTTTTTATTTTTGAGCCTATATTTATTTGGAATAACACTTGGCATCCTGGTATCGGCTGGTCTATTGAGATATGGGCCCTCTTTTGAAAATATAGCATGGTCTACAATGTTTTTATTAGCTCCATTTGGATGCATTTATTATCCAATTGAAATATTACCAGAAGTGTTTCAGAAAATAGCTTACTTATTACCGTTGGTATATATTTTTGAGGAGGCAAGAAATATTTTGATTAATCAAACTGTAGATATCCAAAATATCTATTATGCATTCTTGTGGAATGGGGTTTACTTTGTATTATCAATTGTATTATTCTATTATTCATTCAATGTCGCAAAAAATAAAGGGACGCTTATTAATATGGGTGAATAGTTGTGCGCCCGCAAGGAGTCGAACCCTGAACCTCCAGAGCCGAAATCTGGCGCTCTATCCAGTTGAGCTACGAACGCATGCTAATTTAATATAATAATTTATGAAAAATATCATCAATTTTATTATTAAAGAAGACGATAATAACAAGAGAGTAGACATAATATTAGCAAATCATGATAAAAGCTTAAGCAGAACTAGAGTAAAAAATTTAATTCTAAATAGTAAATTAAAAATTAATGAGAGAATTGTCCAAGACCCTTCAATTAAAACTAAATTAAATGACAACATTGAACTTGAAATTATTGAACCTAAGAAACAAAGTTTAAAACCTTATGAGTTTAAATTAAATATTATTTATGAAGATGAAGACTTAATTGTAATTGACAAACCTTCTGGAATTTCGATGCATCCTGGTGCTGGCAATTACGATAATACGATAGTTAACGCATTAATGAATTATGATAGTAAAAATTTATCTGACATAGGAGACGAACTTAGACCAGGTATAGTTCACAGAATTGATAAAAATACTTCAGGATTAATTGTAATTGCAAAAAATAATTTAACCCATGAAAAATTATCAATTCAGTTTTCTGAACACACTATAACAAGAGTTTATGAAACCTTAATATGGGGAAAATTAAGACCTCAAAAAGGAACTATTGAAACTTTTATTACCAGAAGTTCGAAAAATAGACAGATGATGGAGGTCTCATTTAGCAAAGGTAAAAAAGCTATTACACATTATGAAACTTTAGAGGTTTTTGAGAATGATAACGTTCCAACTTTTAGTTTCATACAATGTAAATTAGAAACTGGGAGAACTCATCAAATAAGAGTTCACATGTCATACAAAGGTAATA
>CACKTH010000006.1 GCA_902603045.1 uncultured Pelagibacteraceae bacterium
TAAATTGTTAAAATATAAGCCAATACCCATTTAGCAGCTGATAATAAACTTAAAACGAAACCTTTTCTAGATCCTTGAATTAAAAAATAAACTGTTAATACAAAAAAAATATAATCAAATAATGTTACTTGTATTAAAAAATCCTGTATAGCCTCTATCATTTATTGAATGGTTTTATTTTAAGCAGTAAAGAGGGTAAAAGTGTTAAAACAGAAACCATAGCAAGCAACATAGCAATACCTGTGAAAACGCCAAAGTAAATTGTTGGTATAAAATTAGACATTACTAAAATTGAAAATCCAAAAACTATTGTAATTGATGTATTTAAAATAGCTTTACCAACTGTTGAATGACAGAGTTTTAATGTCTTATTATAATTTTTTAACTTTGCATACTCTTCTTTAAATCTGTAAATATAATGAATACTATTATCTACAGCTATGCCTATAGTTATGGCAGCTATTGTTATTGTCATCATATCAAGTGGAATTCCCAACAATCCTATCAATCCTAATATAAAAAAAGCTGCTATAAAATTTGGAACAACACCTATTAAAGCTAATTTTAAATTTTTAAAAAGAATTATAAACATTATAAAAATTCCGAGCATAACAAATCCAAGTGTTAAAATTTGAGATTTAAATAAACTTTGTAAAAGATTATTAAACAAAATTAATACTCCACCCAATTTATACTCATCCTTTTTTAAATTTAATTTATTCTCAAGATCTGAATTTATTTTAATAAGTAAATCATTTCTCCTCAGATTATCTAATGAGTCTTTTATTCTTAAGCTAATTCTAGCCTCAGAGTCTTTTATAGATATATATGGATCAACAATTTCTTTTTTTATGTTATCTGGAATCTTAGTATATAAGACGCCCATTTCCAAAGAGCCAAGTTCTTTATTATTATTTAATTGGGTAGCAACGTCAATTATTGATGAAAAAGAAAGAACTTTTCCAATTGGCTCTAAAGAATCCAAATAATTATGAACCTTTCTTATCTTATCAATTTTGTCTTTAGTAAACCAATATTTTTCGTCATTCTCATCTTCATCTCCCCAATCATCCTCTTCATCTTCGGATTTTTGTTCAGCTTCATTTTGTTTCGGAAATTTTAAAATAACTTCAAGTGGTGTTGTGCCACCCAACTTTTCATCAATGAGCTTCATTCCTTTATAAATTTCAGTATTTTTATCAAAATAATTTATAAAACTATTTTCAACTTCAAGCTTAGAAATTCCTAACATACTTAGAAATATAATTATTAAGGTTGTTCCAAATATAGTATTTTGGTTTGAAACTGAAATGCTACTAAAAAAGTTAGTTATGGTAGTACCTCTTTCCTCTTTTAAAGAAACTTTATTAAAATTAATTAAATTAATTAACGTCGGCAATAGACTAAAAGTAATAAGAAATGAAATTATTAGACCAAAAGTCATCATAAACCCAAAATCTATTATTGGTTTTATTTCGCTGAACACCAGAGACAAGAAAGCAAATATAGTTGTTAAAGCTGTATACAAAATAGGCCAAAACATCTTACTCGTTGTTAAAGAAATAATTTTAAATTTATTTAACTTCGGAAATTGTTTTGAAAGTTGAAGATATCTTGTGCTGATATGAATGTTCATGGCCATTGTTAATATCAACATTAAAGCTATAAAATTAGATGATATAACGGTAACTTTCCATCCTAAGAGACCAAGAAGTCCTGTCATTATTATAACTGAAAAAAAACAACTGCTTATAGGTACAATTATCCATATAAATCTTCTAAAGACATACCAAAGAGTTCCAACGATAAATAAAAAAACTCCAAGTCCAAAAACAATTATGTCATTTTTAATAAAAGTCATCATATCATCAGCAATCATAGGAATGCCACCCAAATGAATTTTGCTAGATGAGCTGAAATTTTCTATTACTTGTCTAATCTCTAAAATATTTTGATGATTTTGTTTTTTTAATTTATCTTTATATAACTCCTCTTCTTTTTTATTTCTAAATTCCTTAATTTTATCTTTAGACTTTAAATAAACTATTATGCCGGATGTTTTGCCATCTTCACTGATTACGAAATTCCTGAAAACAGGACTGTTCAATATTTCATTAAATCCTCTTTCTTTATCAATACCTTCTGAGCTAAGTGTAGAGTAGTTTTGCAGTCTCTCTATTAGTGGTTCATCGGAGCTGTTTAGTAAAGGAATATCTAATAGGGTGATTACACTATGCACCCAATTAAGTTTTTGAATTTCTTTTTTTAATTTTATAAGGTTTTTGATAGAATTTTCTTCTATCATTATCCCTTTTGGAGTGTAAGTAAGAACTAAAAATTCTTTAGCACCGTATCTTTCGTTTATCTCATTTAAATATTTTAAATCAGGATCACCTTCTATTAATAAAGTTTCAGATGATGCATCAAGTCTAAAGTTTTTCGAAAAATATCCAAAAAAACACAAGCAACTTAATAATAAAACTAAAACGAAGCCTGATTTTTTTAATACAATATTTTGATAAAATTTGGCTAACATCAACTATTAGATTTATAATTTAATTTAATTATTTTGAATATCTTTAAATTTGGTAAACATTGCCTCAAATTCAAGCATTATATTACCAGTTGGACCATGCCTTTGTTTTTGAATAATTAATTCTGCTAGATGTGAAACTTCATTCATTTTTGCTTGCCATTCAGCATGCTCTACTGTGGCAGGTCTAGGCTCTTTTCCTTGTAAATAATATGCTTCCCTGTAAACAAACATTACTACATCAGCATCTTGTTCGATTGAACCTGACTCTCTTAAGTCTGATAACTGAGGTTTTTTATCGTCTCTTTGTTCTACAGCTCTTGATAATTGAGAAAGAGCTAAAACTGGAACAGCTAATTCTTTAGCTAAAGCTTTTAATCCTTGAGTGATTTCAGATATTTCCTGAACCCTGCCATTGTTAGAATTGGAGGCTCTCATCAATTGAATATAATCTATAACAACCATGTCGAGACCATACAATCGTTTGATTCTTCTCGCTCTATTGCTGAGTGCAGCTATTGTTATTGCTGGCGTTTCATCAATATATAAAGGTAGCTCAGATATATCTTTTGATGTTTCTATGAACTTATCAAATTGTTCCTCAGAAATTTTACCTCTTCTTATATCGTTTGATTTAATTCTTGATTGTTCAGCTAATATTCTAGTTGAAAGTTGTTCTGATGACATTTCAAGTGAAAAAAAAGCAACAGAACTTTTTTCCCCCATTTCTTGAATTTTTTTAGCAGCATTAAATGCTATATTAGTCGCCAACGCAGTTTTACCCATTGAGGGTCGTCCAGCTATTATAACAAGATCAGATTTATGTAATCCTCCTAGCCTGTCATCTAAATCTCTTAACCCTGTAGGAACTCCAACTATACCCTCTTCATTTTTGTATGCGTTTGAGGCCATTTCTATAGTTTGTCTCATTGCCTCATCAAATTTAATTAATGATGAACTAAAAGATCCCTTTTCTGCTAAATCAAAAAGAGATTTTTCGTAATTTTCTATAATTTTTTGACCGTCAATATCTAGATCATTCAATTTTGCTTGATCTATTACATCACCAGAAATTTTTATTAGTTCTCTTTTTACAAATAAATCAAAAATCAATTTAGAATATTCTATGGCTTGTCTTGAAGAAGTAGAGAATTTAGTAATCTTAACTAAATATTCTGGGATATTTAAATCGTCTTTTTCTTTTTCAAAATAATTTTTTAATGTTATAGGATTGGCTAATAAACCGCTATAAATTAACTTTTCTAAAGCCTCAAATATTTTTTTATGAACAGGATCGTAAAAATTTTTGCTTGAAATTATAATACTAATATCATCAAATATTTCATTAGCTAACAAAACTGAACCTATAACTGATTGCTCAGCTTCTATATTATTTGGTAATTCTTCTAATTTACTTTTTACGATGTTTATAGATTGAGACACAACACATAATAAATATTATATTACAAATAACAAAATAAATCTTATACTGGGGAAAAAAATGTATAATTATGAATTTTCTTCTTGAGCTATCACTTTTATTTTAATTTCAGTTTGTATTTCTGAATGAAGATTTAATATTACATTGTAAGTACCCAATGATTTGATTTCTTTTGCTGGTTGTATTAAAGATGGGTTAACAGTAATACTTTCTTTTTCTTGAAGTAATTTTGAAATTTCGGTTGGTTTGACAGATCCATATAACTCTTTATTCTCGGTACTTAACTTCTTAATTTCAAACTCTTTGTTTTTTATTCTTTCACTAATTTCCTTAGCTTGATTTTTTTTATCTTGATCTTTTTTGCTCAACTCAGTTTTTAACTTTTCAACTTCTTTAACATTTTCTTTTGATGCAAAGAGAGCTTTTTTTTGTGCTATCAAATAATTTCTGGCAAAACCTCTTTTTACATCAATAATTTCACCTATAGATCCAATCTTTCTTATGTTTTCTAACAATATAACTTTCATAATTATATTAAAGCTAGGTTTCTAGCTCTCTTGATTGACAATGATAAGTCTCTCTGTTTTTTTTGACTTACAGATGTTATTCTAGAAGGAAGAATTTTTCCATTCTCTGAGATATATCTTTTTAATAATTTTATATTCTTGTAGTCTACTGCTGGAGCTCCTTTGCTTGATAAAGGACATTTTTTCTTAAATTTATATTTTTGATTTTGAAAAACACTTAATTTAGAGAAATTGTTTTGATTATTTTTTTTTTTTATATTTCTTTTTTTCATAATAGGATTTATTTATCTGATATATCTTCTTTATTTTTTTTAAAATAATCTGTCTCAAGATCTAATTTTTTTACTTTAACTGTTAGATATCTTAATAAATTTTTATCAATCTTTTCATTTTTCTCTAGTTCTTTAATTGTTTTACCATTTCCTTCTATTTTAAAATGAAGATAATTTCCTTTTTTGTTTTTTTTTATTAAATAAGAAAGCTGCATTATTCCCCAGCTTTCAAATTTAACAATATTACCTTCATTACTCTCAATTATTTTTGTATATTTATCTTGAAGTTGTTTAATTTGGCTTGGAGAAGTGTCTTGTCTCGCTATTAATGTATGTTCGTAATAGTTCATATTTTCTAGAAAAAATGAGGATATACTATTATAAGTTTTTAATTACAATATAAAAAAACGTATAATTTATAAAGATTTCTATGTTTTCAGTAATTTTCCCAGGCCAAGGATCTCAAATTATAGGAATGGCTAAAGAATTTTATAATAATTTTAATTATGTAAAAGAATTATTTTTCTTAGCAGATGAAATTTTGAAGAAAAATCTGAGTAAAATAATTTTAGAAGGACCAAAAGCAGACCTAGATCTAACTGAAAATACTCAACCTGCAATATTTTTAGCTAGCTACTCAATATATAACGTAATATTGAACGAGACGAAATTTAAAATTAAAAATGCAAAATTTCATGCCGGTCATTCTCTAGGAGAATACTCAGCTTTATGCTGCGCTGACTCAATAAATTTTGATCAAACTATCAAATTACTAAAATATAGAGGTCAAGCTATGCAAAACGCTGTACCTGTTGGGGAGGGAGGTATGCTTGCAATTTTAGGAGTTGAAATAGACTCAATTAATAAACTTTTATTAGAGAATAATGATGAATTTAGATGTTATATAGCAAATGATAATTCTGTCGGTCAGATTGTAGTTAGTGGTACAACAAACTCTTTAGATAAACTTGAAAAAGAGTTAAAAAAACAAAATATGAAACATGTTAAGCTTCAAGTAAGTGCTCCCTTTCATTGTCCTCTAATGAAAAAAGCAAGCCAAGAAATGAAACAGAAAATAATTGATACAGAATTTAAAAATCCAACAGTTGATATTATTTCAAATGTGACAGCCATGCCAGAGAATAGCTCTGATAAAATTAAAAGTCTTCTTATTGATCAAATAGAAAATCCAGTGAAATGGAGAGAAAGCATAAAAAACATGATTAAATTTGGTGTAAATAGTTTCATAGAAATTGGTCCTGGAAAAGTCTTATCTGGATTAATAAAAAGAATTGATAGAAATGTAAAATTAAATCAGGTAAATAAATTAGAAGATCTAAAGGTTTTGACAAATGATTAATTTAGAAAATTTAAATATTATTTTAACTGGCGCAACAGGTGGCATAGGTAGAGCAATATTAGATAAATTATACAATTGTAATGCAAAAATAATAGCAACAGGAACAAATGAAGAAAAGTTAGAAAATATTAAAAAAAAATTTGAAAGTGTAATTACTAAAAAATTTGATATTTCCAAACATGAGTCTATTGAAAATTTCATAAATGATTGCAATGATATATTTGAGAACAAAATTGATGTCTTAATAAATAATGCAGGAATAAATAAAGATAATTTAACTATTAGAATGAAGGACAATGAATGGAATGATGTTCTAAATTTAAATCTGACATCAACATTTTTGTTCAGTAAAAATGTTATAAAAAAGATGTTAAAAAACAAAAAAGGTAAAATAATTAATATAACTTCAGTAGTAGGACATACTGGAAATATAGGCCAAGCTAATTACGCAGCATCAAAATCTGGTTTAATAGGTATGTCAAAAAGTTTAGCATTAGAATACGGAAAAAAAAATATCAAGATAAATTGTATTTCTCCTGGTTTTATAAAATCAGAGATGACAGATAAAATAAGCGAAAGTTTTAAACAGATATTAGAGAGCAAAATATCTCTCGATAGATTTGGCGATCCAGAAGATGTAGCAAACGCAGTAATTTTTCTGAGTTCTAATTTAGCTGATTATATTACAGGAGAAACAATCCATGTTAATGGTGGTATGTATTTTAGTTGACAAAATAATATAAATATCTATTAAGAATTTTAACTAATAAGGAAAAAATGTCAGAAGATATTTCAAGTAAAGTAAAAAAAATTGTTGCAGACCACCTAGGAATAGATGAGGCTAAAGTCACTGAAGAATCAAGTTTCATAGATGATTTAGGTGCTGATAGTCTTGATACAGTTGAATTAGTTATGGCTTTTGAGGAAGAATTTGGCTCTGAAATTTCAGATAGCGACGCAGAAAAAATTCTTACTGTAGGTGATGCAGTAAAATTTATTGAAAATAAAGCTAACTAGTTTTTTAAATACATGTCCAGCTTCAAAAAAGGTGGATTGTTTATTCTATCATCACCATCTGGTGCTGGGAAAACAACTCTAGTAAAAAAAATTTCTAAACATAAAAATTATTCAGTTTCTATTTCACACACCACAAGATTTCCTAGACCAAATGAGAAAAATGGAAAAGACTATTATTTTATATCAAAAAAAACATTCAAAAAACTTATAAAAAAAAATGAATTTTTAGAGCACGCCAAGGTTTTTGATAATTATTATGGTTCATCAAAAAAACTTGTTACTAAAAAACTTAAGGAAGGAAAAAATGTAATATTTGATATTGATTGGCAAGGAACAAGACAAATTAGAAATAAAAAACTAAAATATAAATTGCTAACAATATACATATTGCCACCATCAAAAAAAGAATTACTAAGAAGACTAAACAAAAGAGAAAAAAAAAATCTAAAGACTGTTAAGAAACGAATGAAGGAATTTAAAAAAGATTTATCGCGTTGGAAAGAGTATGATTTTGTTGTAATAAACGACAATCTAAATACATGTTATAAAAAAATTATGAGTATAATTAAAAATAATAAAAAAATTTCATTTGATCGAAATTTTATTAATAAACATGTAAAAGGTTTAATGATTTAAATTTTCATAAACTTTACAAATTTTTAAATAATCCTCTATTGAAATATTTTGTGGCCTTAAATCTAAATTTAATCTTAATTTTTCTGACATAGAATTAAAATTCTCAAATAATTGTTTCATTGGCTTTTTGATTTTTTTTCTTCTTTGATTAAAAAAAATATTAGTAACATGTTCAAGATTTTTTATTTCTTTTATTTTTTCAAATTTTGATTTAGGCTTTAGAATGACTATTGTACTCCAAACTTTTGGAACTGGGTAAAAATATTTTGGGTCAATGTCATTTATTTTTGAAATATTCAATTTCCAAGAAGATACGATTGATAATCTTCCATAATTTTTTGTATTTTCCGATGCTAAAATTCTATCTGCAACTTCTTTTTGAAAAACAAAAATAAATTTATCGAAAAATTTGTTTAAATCTTTCATTTTAATAAATGATACTAATATTTTAGTAGATATATTATATGGTAGGTTTCCGAAAACTTTTATAGGTCTTTCAAATTTAAAATCATCATAACAATCAAGAATATCTTTATTTATAACCTCAACTTTTTTTCCAAATTTTTTTTTTAGTAATTGTGATAACTCTTTATCTTTTTCAACTACTAAAAGTTTATCAGGTTCTTTTTCAATTAATTTTTTTGTTAGGTTTCCTGTTCCAGGACCTATTTCCAAAACAGTATCTCCTTTTACTAGATTGCCACAATCAACTATATTAGATAAAATATTTTCATCTTTTAGAAAGTTTTGTCCTAATTTTTTTTTTGGTTTAATTTTCATCTAATTTTTTCAGCAAAATTCATTGCATAAAAAAAAGAAGATGGGTCAGATTTATTTTTTCCCAACATTTCAGTATTTGGTCCATGGTCTGGTGAAATTCTTATGAAAGGAAGGCCTAACGTGACATTTATTGCGCTGAAATTATAAAGTGTCTTAATAGGTGTTAAAACTTGATCATGATACATACCCAAAACTATATTGTATTTATCTATATTTTTTTTTAAAAAAAAAGTATCTGCAGAAAATGGTCCATCTATGTTTATGCCTTTGCTTTTAAGTTTTTTAATTGCTGGAATAATTATCTTATCTTCTTCGCTAAATTTATCTAAAGTTTCACAATGTGGATTTAAACCTAAAACAGCAAATACTGCCCTCTTGTTAAGTATTTTTTTATAAAAATTGTACAAGTTAATCACATTCATATATATTTTATTTTTTTTAATTTCTTTTGCTACATTTTTGATTGGTATATGCGTTGTTAAAGGCGATACAGATATTTTACTATTATAAATTAGCATTGTTTCATGAGACGACTTTGTATTTTTCGCTAGATATTCTGTTATACCTGAAAATTTCTTTTTTAAAAAAGTTTTTTTAGATACAGGACCATTAATTAATATTAAATTATTTTTTTCTTTTTTAATAATTTCTAAAGATTTTTGAAATGAATTTTCTATATAATTGTTTGATTTTTTTGAAATTTTATCAAATATTTTTTTGTGTTTAAAATTTATATTAATTATATTTATTTTATTTCTTTTTGCTTCATCATAGTTATTTATTTCATTAATTTTTAATTTATAATTTAAGTATTTGAGTTGTTTTTCTAATAGATTCTTATTTCCGATTATTATTATTTTTCTCTTGAATTTTCTAATCTTTGAAAAGTATTTTCCAATGATTTCTGAAAATGTGCTGTAAGGTTCTCCAAGCACAATTAATATATATTTAATATTCATTTATTATAGTACTTTGTTTTAGTTTTTTGTAATACATTAAAGAAAATTGATTTAATTGATTATTTCTCTCATATTTTATTAATTCATTTAATTCCTTCTCAATATTAATAATATTCTCAATCTCTTTTTTATTATTGATTTTTAAAATCAAATAACCATTGGGTGTTTTTATAGGTTTAGAAGTTCTGCCAATTTCAATTTTACTTAATAATTCAACTAAATCTTCAGATAAAAATGTATCTTTTACCCATCCTATTTGTCCACCTTTGTTTGAAGTGTCTGATATGCTATACTTTACAGCAGCAGTTTTAAAATCATTTACTTTTATAAATTCTTTTATTATTTCATATTTATTATTAAAGGTCTCATCAACTGATATTTCAAATAATAACTCAGAAAGATTATATTGATAGCTTTTTTCATTAGTTTTTTTTTTGATTAGTTGTTCTTTAAGCTTTTTTTTATCAGTTTTTAAAAAAGAATTATATTTTTTAAAAACCAATTCATTCCATAGTCCCTCATATTTCATTTTCTCAATAATTTTTTCATATTCAATATTATTATTGTTTAATAGAATTTTTAATTCATCCTCATTATTAACACCTTTAAACTTCAATAAATTTTTTTTAATTTCATCAATAAATTCAATATTTACTGTTTTTGTGAACAATCTATCGATTTCTTTTTTTTTAATTATTTCTCTAATTATTGAGTTTTCAGATATTTTAATTAATTCATTTTCGCTGATTTTACCTAGATTAGGTCTAAGAAATACTAAATAATTCTTTTCATTCTTAACATCTATGTTAGTTATAATTTCTTCACCTACTTTAAATTTTATTTCTATTTGTGAATTAGCTTTTGAGTTGAAAATCAAAATTATTATAAAAATAACAAAAATTTTAATCTTTTTCATTTATTTTCCAATTATATTTCCAAAATTTGGAACCCCTAATTCTGTAAATGGAATAATTTTAATCAAAAATGATAAAGTTTCATCAGGTTCTAAACTTCCATCACTATAAAAAGATTTATTGTAATTAAAATTTATAGCAAGACAATCTGTATTATAGCTATAAATTAAATTATAATATTGAGTAAAGTTTTCTCTTAAATTTTCTGCAGTGCTAAAAATAAATTTAGTTTCATCATTTATTTTAATAGTGCTACTATTTGTTAAATTTTCAGTATCCCCGAAATCATGATCTTCTGTAAAATAATTAAAATTAGTAAAAAAATTATTTACATTAAATCCTAAATTGATCACATCTAAGTTAGAATACTTTAAATCCTTGTCATAAGAAAAAGTATAACCTAAATTTAAATTTTGGTTGACTTTATAATTTATATCGCCGAACACATCAGATCTTTTTTTATTAAGTTTAGATTTTGTGGGTAATTTAATATTTTCTTTAGGCTTAATAACATTGCCCACTCTGGCATCAAATACCCTTCCAACTTCAGCATTTTCTCTCTGAAACTCTAAACCAATACTAATTGACTCGCCTCCTTCCACTTGGGAATTAGTACTTATTCTATTTAAATTAAACAAATTATTATAATTTAATGTTAGTTCTTTAGTAGAAATATCATTGTTGCCATTAGGACTATATAAAATGGATAATCTTGGTTTTAAATAATTAGTATAAGTCTCAAATTTTTTTCTTAAAGGTAGGCTTAGGTCAAATTTTAAAGCTTGATATAAATCATAGTCTTCATTTTCCTTCAAGTTTGGAGAATTGTTAGAATAACTATTAGCATTTTTTAATAATAGATTATAATTGGTCAATAATCCTTTTTGATTAATAAAATTGTCAGATTTAAATAGAACATTATTAATCAAAACGCTTTCAGTTATATTTGTATTATAGTTTTTGTTATATCCATCTGCATTGAAAATAAGAGATCCATTATAATTTTTTGGAATATTTATATTCTTTACAAAACTAAAATCTGGAAAAATATACTGATATCTATCATGATAATTTCTAGATAAGTCTTCATACATTCTGAATGAGCTTTTCAATTTCGCATTATTGAATCTCCAATTTACATCAAAGTTTGATAACAGAATATTGTCATTTGTAATTAAAGGCGATGTATTAAGTAATTTATATTTTTTTAAATAGTTATCACCTTTTACGTCTTGTATATTTAATTTGTAAGAAATATTTTGATTAAAATCTCCCAATTGATTATAAAAGAAATGAGATTTTGTCCCTGCCTCTCCTATTAAAAAACTGAAATCACTTAAAACATAAGAATTTTTGAGCGCCTGCCTATATTCGTTCTGAAATAAAAAACTTTTATCAGCATAATACCTTGGACTAAAAGTCATATCTTTATCAGAGCTTATTATCTTAAAATATGGAAATATAATTGAAGTTCCTAAACTTTCAGAGCTTGAGTATGATGGAGTTAAAAACCCTGACTTTCTTTTTATGGTAGGGTCAGGATGATTAAAGTATGGCATAAAGAAAACTTTATAATCAAATATTTTTAGCCATGAATTTTTATACTCATAAATTTTTTTTTCTTTATCGTGATTAAATTCCTCAGTTGAAAGCTCCCAACCTCTACAATCTTTATTTTCTATATTACATGTACTAAAAACAGCTTTATAAACCTTTAATTCTTTATCATTAGAATATCCACCCTTACCTTTTAAAATAGGATCATTATTTTCGTTACCAAAGTATGACTTCTTAAATTCAACCTTTATTTCTTTACCAACAATTTCTTTTATTTTTGTATTAATTATCAAGTCTTTAAAAAAATACTTATTTTGATTATTATCTATTACTATAGCGCTTTTCGATTTTATGATTTCATTTTTAGTATTTAAATTAAATTTATCATTTAAAATATAAAAGTTTTGATCATTATCTTGTATAGTTGTTTCTTGATCACCGTAAATTAAATTAGATTTTCTATTAAAAAAAATATTTTTAGAATTAATAGTGTAACCATTTTCAAATGATATTATAGTATCTTTAATACAATGAATTAGATCTTCATTTTGATCGTATGTAACTTCATCACTTCTTACTACTAAATTATTTTCGTTATCATAAAATTTTACGTTTCCCGTAAATATAAAAAAATTTTTAATTTTATCGTACTTAGCTTTATCTGATATGATCTTAACTTTCTTTAAAGGTATTTTGGCGGTAGAGTCATATGCAAATATTATATTTCCATTTTCTAAAACCTCCATATTTGAGGTTTCGAAGTCAACCTCTTTTGAAAATAAGAATGGTATGAAAGTAATTAAAATTATTATATTTACAATTAATATTTTAGTTCTCATTTATTTTTAGAATTCCAATATTGCATATTAAAAATAATATTAAGAGTGGCAACCACACCGATAAATAAATTGGCAAAGCACCTTTGTTACCCAACACACTTGAAAAATAATTCAAATAGTAAACTATCACAGACACAGATATACCAAAAATTACTACAAAAAACTTAGATTTTATTTTTTTTAATTTATTTATAATTATGAATCCTAAAACAGTCATCAAAATATAAAATAAAGGCATACTATAAATTTTATTTAAATGTATTTTGATATCAGTGTTTGAGTACCCAATTTTAAGATAGCTATTTGACAAGTTATGCAATTCGTAAATATTTAATGAATTTAAGTTTGAAAATAAATTTGAAATTATTTCGCCATTAAATGATGAATTGTAATCGTAATTTTCCAAATTAGTTCTATTTCCACTATCATTTAAAATTGAAACATTATTTAGTTTCCAATTTTTTGAAACTATATTAGCGCTTTCAGCACTTATTGTATTTTTATGATTATAATTTTTATCCGTTCCTGTAATTGTGATTGATTTTAGTTGATTCTTGTCAATTTTTTCTGCATGAATAATATATAAGTTTTGATCTATCTCTTCTTTGATCCAAAGACCATCATCATTAACCACTGCCAAATATTCATTAGTATTTGAGTATCTATTTTTAATTTCCAAATATTTACTTTTTAAATTTGATGAAAAAGAATAGAAAAAAAGTAATAGAACGACGCCTAACATACCGGCAATAATTGACAAAATTGATACTATTTTAAAATTACTTATTCCATTTGAATTAAAAATTGCCAATTCATCTTTGTCTACCAAATTAAGATAAAAAAACTTTACAGTAATCAAAAATATAAATGGAAAAATTTCAAATATTGATGAAGGTGCATTAATTAATGATAGATAAACAGTATAATATATCTCAGTGCCGTATTTTTCAGAAAATTTAATTTCTTCAAAAAAGTTAATTATAACTATTACGCAAAAAAATATAAAAGTAATAAGAATAAATTTTTTTATAAAAAGTGAATAAATATAATTTTGATAAACTTGTAACATTATAAGTAGCTAATCCTAAATCTTGTTTTTAAAATTAAGTATATATAAAAAATAAATATAGAAATTAACGGTAAAATTAAAAAAATTAATTCAAAATAGAATGTTAATGTAATAAACTTATAACTTAATTCGGAAAATAGAATTATAACAAATCCTAAAGTAAATAAAAAAAATTTATAATAATTTTGCATAAAATCAACTTTTGGTTTTAAAATAATAAGTGAGCTAATTAAAGATAGAACAATAATATATATTGGATTAACTATTCTTTTAAAGGTTTCTTGGTATATATCTTTTAATTTAAATTGATTTTCTGTACCACATTTTTTTTGATCATCTTTTCTACTTTGAATATATTTCTCTAAACAAGAAATCAAAAATAAACTTTCTACTTCATCAATTTTATTCAATTGCCTAGTTTTTGAATTTAATTTAGACAATTCATAGACCGTTTCTTTAAAACCTATATTGAAATTTCCTTTATTTACAATATTTGTAATTTTTCCATCTATTAATTTGAATTTAAACCCATTTTCCTCTTTCAATAATTTTCCTTTACTCGCAATTATGATTTTGTTATCGGTTTTGTTAATTTTTTCTTTTATATAAATTCCTTTCAAATCTCCATTTTTACTATAACCATCTATAAAAATTGTTAAATTTTGTCTAACATTAGAAAACTTTTTTTCTTCCAAAAGTTTAGGAAAAAATTCCATAGATGAGTTTCTTAAATATTTTTGAGACAGATCTTGAGTGTATGGTACTATTAATAAATTTAACGATAACTGAATCAAAACGAAAAAAAAAGATAGTTTTGCTATGAAATTTATAAAAGAAATTTTTTTAATTCCAACAGTCCAGAAAACTAAAATCTCATTATTCGATTCGTATCTCGTCAAAACAACAAATAATGTTAAAAAATATGTAAAAATTAAAATTTTACTGAAGATTTTAGGAATATTAAGCAATGAGTAAATAAAATATACACTAATTGCATGACCTTTTTCTGTGACAATGTCTAGAAGATTAACACCTTGAATAACCCATATTATCAAACTAAAGGCAATAGATGATAATAAAAAAAACGCCAAGATATCTAAAGATAATTTACGAAATATTAATTTATTCATTGAAATTAGTAATTTAATAAATATACAACATTATCTATTAAATATTTCAAAAAAATGAAGCTAAAATTAGATTTTGTAACTAAAGTACCTAAAGTAGCCAAAGATAATGAGGTTATTTTATTGAATAATGAAACCACTCAAAACAAAATCGTTAAATCTTTAAAAAAATCTTTATTTTCTAATAAATTATTTTTAGATAGAAAATTTCTAATTCAAAATATAAATGAAAAAATATATATTTTTGTAAATTGCACCAAGTCTAAAACTTCTTTAGATTACGAGAAACTTGGATCCAATTTATTCCTTTTTCTAAAGAATAATAAAATTGAAAAATCTTTTTTTGAAACAAATTTATCTAAAATTACTAATATACAATTAGAAAAGTTTTTACATGGTGCGCAACTTAAATCATATGAATTTAATGTTTATAAAACTGATAAATCAAAAAACTTAATAACAAACTTATATGTGGTTGGGCATAAATCAAAAAAAACAAATCTGTTGAGAAACAAATTAAATTCACTTTTGGAAGGTGTCTTTCTTACTAGAGACCTTGTGTCGGAGCCAGGAAATGTTTTACATCCAGATGAATATGCAAGACGTATAGTTAAATTAAGAAAATTTGGATTAAAAGTTACTGTATATAATCAAAAAAAATTAAAAAAGATGGGTATGAACGCTTTATTGGGTGTAGGCCAAGGAAGTGTAAGAGGTTCATATTTAGTAACTATTGAATGGAAAGGCACACAAAGTAAATCTAAACCCTTAGGATTTGTCGGAAAAGGTGTGTGCTTTGATACTGGAGGTTATTCTTTAAAACCAGCAAAATTTATGGAAGATATGACCTATGATATGGCAGGATCAGCTACTGTTGTTGGTTTAATGAAAACTCTTGCTTTAAGAAAATCAAAAATTAACGCTGTTGGAGTGGTAGGACTTGTAGAAAATATGGTAAGTGGAAATGCTCAAAGACCTGGTGATATTGTTAAATCTTATAGTGGAAAAACAATTGAGGTTTTAAATACTGATGCTGAAGGAAGATTAGTTTTAGCTGATGCTTTAACATTTACAGAAGAAAAATTTAAGCCACAATTTATTGTTGATTTAGCAACATTAACTGGAGCTATAATTGTTTCTCTTGGCTCAGAATATGCAGGTCTATTTTCAAATAATGATAAATTATCTAAACAATTAATTGATGCAGGTGAAAGTGTTGAAGAAAAACTTTGGAGAATGCCTTTAAACGAAAACTTTGACAAATTAATAAATTCAAAAAACGCAGATATGCAAAATATTAATTATGTAGGTGGAGCAGGCTCGACTACAGCAGCACAATTTTTACAGAGATTCATAATAAAGAAAACTCCTTGGGCTCATTTAGATATTGCTGGCATGGCATTTTCAAAATATGGAGGAGCGCTTAACTCCGGTGGTGCAACTGGTTATGGAGTTAGATTGTTAAATAAATTAATTGAGGATAACTATGAGTAATATTGAGCAAACTCTATCGATAATTAAACCAGATGCGGTTGAAAGAAATCTGCAAGATCAAATTAAGCAGGAATTTACAAATAAAGGATTTGAAATAATAAAAGAAAAAAAAATTCATATATCTAAAGAAGAAGCCGAAAGATTTTATAAAATACATGAATCCAAACCATTTTATAACGATTTGTGTACTTACTTATCATCAGGTCCTATTGTTGTCATGACTTTACAACGAGAAAATGCAGTCCAGGAAAATAGAAAGTTAATGGGGGCAACAAATCCAATTGATGCAGAGGAGGGCACTTTGAGGAAAAAATATGGTATTTCAATTGATAAAAACTCTGTTCATGGTTCAGATAGCTCTGAAAATGCTAAGATTGAATTAGATTTTTTTTTTAAGCACTAGTTAATAATTTAATAATTGCTTTCGGGTATATTTTATGCTCAATTTTTAAAACTTTTTTTTCTAAACTTTTTCCACTTTCTGATTTTAGAATTTTTACTTTTTCTTGTAATATAATTTTACCTGAATCCAATTTATCATTAACAATATGAACTGTAGCTCCAGAGTATTTATCTTTATTTTGAATTGCTCTATTATGTGTATTTAGTCCTTTATACTTAGGTAGAAGAGAAGGGTGAATATTAAGTATTGTTTTATTTAATTTTTTTATAAATTTACCTGAAAGTATTTTCATAAATCCAGCCAAACAAATCAAATCAACATTATTTCTTCTTAATAATTTAAATAAACGATCTTCAAAACTTTTTCTATTAGAATATTTAATAACGATATTATTGATATTGGATTTATTTGCATAATTTAATCCTTTTGCATTAAAATTATCAGAGACAACCAGTACAATTCTAATTAAAGATTTTTTTGTTTTTGAATATTTTATTAATGATCTTAGATTGCTGCCTCTACCACTTATTAATACTGCGGTATTTTTTTTACCAGATGACTTTTCCACTCAACTTTACTTTTTCTGAATTTTTTGTAATTTTTCCAATAACATATGGTTTAAATTTTTTTGGAAAAAATCTAATTATTTTTTTGTAGTTTGAAGGTTTTACTATTAAACAAAAACCTACGCCGCAATTAAAAGTTTTTAACATTTCTTGATCTCTAACTCCTTGACTTTTTAGCCATCTAAATATTTTTAACGTTTTTATTTTTTCTAAATTTATTTCAGCACAATAATTGTCTGGTATTATTCTTTTAATATTATCATTTAAGCCACCCCCTGTAATATTTGCACAAGCATTCAAATATTTTTTTTTAACTAATTCTAATACATGCATTACGTATATTTTTGTTGGTACCAATAATTCTTTTTTTAAAAATGAATTTTTTTTTAAATTAATTTGCTTTTTTTTTATAATATGTCTCACTAAGGAATATCCATTTGAGTGGAGACCACTGGAAGGTATTGCTAGCACTAAATCTTTTTCTTTTATTTTATTCAATAATATTTTATCTTTATCTACTATGCCTAAAGAAAATCCTGCAATATCAAATTTTCCTTTAGAATATGTTCCAGGCATTTCTGCAGTTTCTCCACCAACTAATTCACAGTCAGCTAATTTGCAGCCTTTAATAATTCCACTAATTATACTTTTAAGTTTTTTATTATCGATTTTTTCGACTGATATATAATCTAAAAAAAGCAGAGGTTTTGCTCCTTGAACTATAATGTCATTTACACACATAGCCACAAGATCTATCCCTATTGTATCAAATTTACCTAGTTGATTTGCAACTTCAATTTTTGTACCAACTCCGTCTGTACTAGTTACAAGGTATGGTTTTTTTAAATTACTTGGAAGTTTTGTGAGTGCTCCAAATCCTCCAATATTCTTAAAATGACCACTTTTTTTTGATTTTTTTGTACTTGAGGATATAAATTTAATAAATTTATCTGCTTTTTTTATGCTTACGCCACTTTTCTCATATGTAAAATTTTTCGATCTCATGTTTAAGTTATGTTTTTAATTAAAAATAAAATTAATATTTATTTATACTTTTTTTTTTTACTTTTCATTTTAGTTTTTATCAAGTTTTCCACAGCTATAGTTCTTGCAGATAATTACATAGTTAAAAATATTAACATTAAAGAACAATACGACATAAATTTTAACAAAGATAAAGTTATAAATAAGGGTTTTGAAAAAGGATTTAAAACGTTAATTTTTAAAATTGTAGAAAGCAAAGATAAAAAATTATTTAAAGATATATCAAAAAATAAAATTAGTTCATTGATTGATAATTTTTCCATAACAAATGAAAAATTTGTAAATAATAATTATGAAGTTGATTTTGAGGTTAAGTTTGATAAGAAAAAATTATTATCATTTATTAGAGAAAAAAATGTTATTTCTTCTGTTCCAAAAGACACAGATGTTCTTTTTATACCAATTTTAATTGATACACAAAGTAACGAGATCAAGTTTTTTGATCAAAATTATTTTTATAACAATTGGAACAATGTTAATAAAAATTATTTTTTATTAAATTATAATTTACCAGATGAAAATATTGAAAATTTTCGTTTTTTTCAAAGAATAAAAAATAATATTGAAAACAACGATTTATCAGAGATTACAAATAAGTATAACTTCAAAAATATTATTGTAGTAATATTTTACAAAAATAAAAAAAATTTACAAATATTTTCCAAAATTAGTTTTTCAAATTCAAACTTCAAATTTAATTTAAATCAAAAAAATATCAATTATGAAGATTATAAAACATTAGATCAAATTATTTTAAATTTAAAAAATTTATACGAAGACAAGTGGAAATTAATTAATAAAATCAATACTTCAATTACAATACCTTTAAAAATTTCAATAAAAAATAGTAATTTCATAAAATCTGAAAAATTAGAAAATATATTAAATCAATCTGATTTTGTATATGAATATGAAATAGAGAAAATGAATAGTGAAGAAATTATATATAAAATAATTTATAATAATAATCCTGAAAAATTTCTAAATACTTTAAAGGTAAATGATATAAATATAAATTCATCCAGTGATATTTGGTATATAGAATGAGGGAATTAGATCAAAAACTCTTAGACTTTGGAATAAGCGAAAGTTTTGATGAAAATGATTATTATGTGTCTAAAAGCAATTATTTTGCAAAAAATATCATAGAAGCTTGGCCTAAGTGGGAAAAAAAAATTGTCAATTTAACCGGAGATAAATATTCTGGTAAAACACATCTATCAAATATATTTAAAAAAAAAAGTAATGCATTGTATTTATATAGCAAGAATATAGACGATAAGATTCTAAAAAAAATTAAACTTTCAAACAATATAATAATTGAAGACTTAGATGAAAGTTTTGACGAAAAACTTCTTTATTCGTTATTTAACTTAGTTGAACAAGACAATAAGTATTTGTTGATCTCTTCAAAAAAACCAATAGATACAATGAAATTTACACTTCCAGATTTATTATCAAGATTAAAGAATTGCATAATAGCTAATATAGAGCAACCAGACGATGAGTTGATTTACGCAATAATTTTAAAAAGTTTCTCTGATAGGCAAATTAAGTTAGATAACAAAATTATAGATTATATTATTAAAAGAATTGCTAGATCATATAGCAAAATGCATGAATTTATATATAAGATTGATGAATTGAGTTTGAAGAAAAAGAAATCTATTAACTTTAAAATAATAAAAGAGATAATAAATTGAGTAAATATAGAACACACACTTGTGGAGAGCTAACTTTAAATAACAAAGATCAAACAATAAAGTTATCAGGCTGGATAAATAAGAAGAGAGATCATGGAAATCTATTATTTTTGGATTTAAGAGATCACTATGGACTAACTCAATGTGTAATTGACGAGGGTAAAAAAATATTTAAAGAAATAGAAAAACTTCCATTAGAAACTGTACTACAAGTTGAAGGTAAAGTTTTGGCTAGAGAAAAAGATACAATTAACAAAAATTTAAATACTGGAGAAATTGAGGTAGGAATTGAAAAATTTAAAATACTTGCAAGAACTAAGGAATTACCACTACCTATTTTTTCAGATCAAGAATATTCTGAAGAAATTAGATTAAAGTACAGATTCTTAGATTTAAGGAGAAATAAAATTCATAATAATATTATTTTAAGATCCAAAATTATTTCATTTATTAGATCTGAAATGCAAAAATATGGTTTTCTAGAATATCAAACACCTATATTAACTTCATCTAGTCCAGAAGGTGCTAGAGACTTTTTAGTGCCAAGTAGACTAAATCCTGGTAAATTTTACGCTTTACCGCAAGCGCCACAACAATTTAAACAATTAATCATGGTATCTGGTTTTGATAAATACTTTCAAATTGCACCGTGTTTTAGAGACGAGGACGCAAGAGCGGACAGAAGTCCAGGTGAGTTTTATCAACTTGACTTGGAAATGTCTTTTGTAGAACAAGAGGATCTATTCAAAATAGTTGAGGAGTTATTTGTAAATTTATTCAAAAAATTTTCCTCTAAAAAGTTACTCCATGAAAAATTTCCAAGAATTCCTTTTGATACAGCCATGCTAAAATACGGTTCTGACAAACCAGATTTGAGAAATCCTTTGGAAATAGTAGATATTACTGAAATTTTTAAAAGAGAAGATGTTAACTTTGAAATATTTAAAAAATTAGTAAGTAAAGGATCGATGGTTAGAGGAATAGTTACAAAAAATACATCTCAAAAACCAAGAAGTTTTTTTGACGGAATTGATAAATGGGCAAAAGATGAAGGATCATCTGGTCTTGCATATTTTTCTATAGAAAATTCGGAGAAATTGAGCGCTAAAGGACCTGTGGGAAAATTTTTTTCTGAAGAATCTATCAAAGAGATAATGACAAAAATGAATGCTGAAGTAGGTGATACAATATTTATGTCTTGTGGAAATAAATCTGAAGTTGAGAAATTATTAAGTAATGCGAGAAATAAAATAGCAAATGAGTTGAATTTAATTGATGAAAATGTTTTCTCATTTTGTTGGGTAGTGGATTATCCAATGTTTGAAATAGATGAAAATACTAAAAAGATCGAATTTAGCCACAACCCTTTTTCAATGCCGCAAGGTGATATTGATAATTTAGATCTTTCAGAACCCCTGAAACTAAAAGCTTTTCAATACGATATTGTGTGTAATGGTATTGAATTATCTTCCGGAGCGATTAGGAACCATAAACCTGATTTAATGTATAAATTATTTGAAATCGCTGGCTACTCTAAGGAAGAAGTGAATGAGAAATTTAGTGGCATGATTAATGCCTTAAGCTATGGGGCGCCTCCCCATGGCGGCATTGCTCCCGGAATAGATAGAATAGTGATGTTATTAGCAGATGAAAAAAATATTAGAGAGGTGACTATGTTTCCAATGAACCAAAACGCACAAGATTTAATGATGAATGCACCATCTGAAGTAGATGAAAATCAACTAAAAGAACTTAGTATTTCAAAAAGAAAAAAATAGCTATTTTTTTCCTTTAAGATTTATTCTTATATCTGATAAATCTACCAGTTTCTTTTTATAATCGTTTCTAACAAATCCTTTGCTTGTAATATCTTTTACAAGTTTAATTAGTTGATTCTGATCCTCACTTTCTTGACTTTCACTTGTATCAGAATTACCAGCTATAGATGGAGTGTGAGCTAAATCTTCTCTATTTAAATAGGATATCGCTAGCTCTCTAAAAATATAATCTAATATTGAACTTGCACTCATTATTCGATCATTTCCGTAAACTTTACCAGAAGGTTCAAATTTTGTATCTAAATATGCATTTACAAATTCATC
The DNA here is from genome assembly GCA_902603045.1 of uncultured Pelagibacteraceae bacterium. Taxonomy (GTDB): domain Bacteria; phylum Pseudomonadota; class Alphaproteobacteria; order Pelagibacterales; family Pelagibacteraceae; genus Pelagibacter. The sequence goes on from CACKTH010000006.1 coordinate 22,344, forward strand.
TAGTGGAACTCCATATTGAAGACCTAATGATATTGCTATTGCAAAATTATTCATAAGAGCCTTTACTAACTCACCTTCCTTACTGGTATCGATAAAAATTTCTCCTATTTTACCATCTTCATATTCACCAGTATGCAAATATACTTTATGATCACCTATTGAGGCTTTTTGAATATAACCTTTTCTTCTATCAGGCATACTAAATCTTTTACCTATATTATCAGTTATATTTTTTTTAAAATTTTCATCAATTGGTTTGGATTTGTTACTACTCATAATATCTTGATTACTAATTGGTTGCGAAACAACTTCGACTTCACTACTTTTAGTATCTTGAAGGTTTTTTGTTTTTCTACTATCTAATTTGACATCGACAATTTCAAACTTTCCATCTTCTTTTTTCTCTAAATTTTTAAGATTTGCCTCATTTATATCATCTAAATAATTAGATACTTTAAAGCTACACGTGTAATATGTTTCAACTAAATATTTTGCCATTGTAATCCTATTTGTAAATTGAATCTTGGTAAGATTCATGTATATACATTTTTCGATTATAGTCTAATTGTAAATTTACAATTATAAATTGAAAATAATTTGAATAAAATGATTAAAGAAATTTTTACTTGGTGGAACAAACAAACATTGGGCACAAGGTTAAATACAATTTTATTTGGAAAATTAGTTGGCGAAGATAATTCAGGTAATAAATATTATGAGAGCAAGTCAGGAAAAAGATGGGTTATTTACAACGGGGAAGTTGAAGCATCAAAAATACCTAGCGAATGGTATTCTTGGATGCATCATACAGGAAATAAAATTGAAAATAGCCATGAATTAGACAAATATAATTGGCAAAAAGAGCATATGCCAAATCAAACAGGAACAGAAAATTCCTATCATCCAAATAAAAACAAAAGTAAAAATGCTTCAAACAAAAAATACACTTCTTGGAAAAGCTAAAGTTTATATACTTATTTTTTTTTCGTATTATTTATTAATGTTCAATTCTTTAAGTGAAAATAATTCACGAACAGAAAATTACGCTGTTTTAACAATATTAGACAAAGTAAACTCTCAGAGTGATGTCATAGAGATTGAGGTTGGGAAGGAATATAAATTTAAAAATCTATCTATAAATATTCTTAAATGTAATAATTCAAAATTTGATGATGATCCGGAAGTTACAGCATACATGCAAGTAAGAGATACAGTAATTAAAGATGATAATATGGTTTTCATTTTTAATGACTGGACATTTGCTTCATCTCCATCAATTCGACCATTTGATCATCCTGTTTATGATGTTTGGTTAAAAAAATGTTATTCTTAAAGTAATTTTTCTTTATCAAGCCAGCTCACATTAAAATCTGAGTTTAAAAATTTTTTGTGATTTAAAAGTATTTTATGTAAGTCTATCGTTGTTTTTATGCCTTCGATGACAAATTCATCTAAGGATCTTCGCATTCTTTGAATTGCTTCAGTTCTATTCCTTCCATGACATATTACTTTGCAAATCATGCTATCGTAGTATGGAGTTACTTTATATCCCTGAAATATTGCTCCATCTACTCTAGTTCTGAAACCTGATGGTTGATGACACATGGTAATTTCACCTGGCGAAGGTTGAAAATTTTTACTGACATCTTCAGCATTTATTCTGCACTCAATTGCATGACCCCTTGGCTTAATATCTTCCTGTTTTAAAGCAGTATTACCGTCGTATGCTATCCAGATCTGTTCTTTTATTAAATCTATTCCTGTCACAACTTCTGTTACTGGATGCTCAACTTGTATTCTTGTATTCATTTCTAAAAAATAAAATTTTCCATCTTCAAAAATAAATTCTACTGTACCGGCTCCTTCATATCCAATTTGACTTACCATTTTGAGAGTTTTTTCAAAAAGATCTTTTCTTATCTGATCATTTAGTAAAGGACTGGGAGTTTCTTCAATTAGTTTTTGATGTCTTCTTTGTATAGAACAATCTCTTTCATGAAGATGTACAGTTCTATTTTTACCAGATAATACTTGAACTTCGATATGTCTTGGATTTTGAAAAAATTTTTCAATATATACCTCATCATTACCAAAAAATTTTTTTGCCTCAGTTTTTGCAGTCAAAAATAAGTTTTCAAACTCATCTTCTTTTGTAACAACTTTCATACCTTTTCCACCACCACCACCAGCTGCTTTTATCAGTACCGGATACCCAATTTCTTTACATATTTTTTTTGCTTCATCAAAATCAGATACACCCCCATCAGATCCTTCAATTACTGGAAGACCATATTTTTTTGCAATTTTTTTTGCTTCAATTTTATCACCCATCATTTTAATATACATCCAAGAAATTGATAGAATACTTGAACTACCCCAAGGAGCTGCTGATACTGCTCCAATTCCACTTGTCGGTCCACAATCTTTTATTACTGGATGATTTGGCAGATAAACTTGTAAATGTTTTTTACAAGCTATAGGCCCCATTCCAGGTCCACCACCACCGTGAGGAATACAAAATGTTTTATGCAAATTAATATGACAAACATCTGGACCAAAATTTCCAGGCTTTGCAACTCCAACAAGGGCATTTAAATTTGCTCCATCCATATAGACCTGTCCACCATGTTTATGAACTAACTCACAAATATCAGTTATTTTTTCCTCAAATACTCCATGGGTAGATGGGTAAGTTACCATTAAAGCTGCGAGATTTTCTGAATGTTGCTCTACTTTTTTCTTTAAATCATCGAAATCTACATTTCCCTCTTTATCACAATTAACAACAACCACTTTCATTCCAACCATTTGTGCGCTTGCTGGATTTGTACCATGTGCCGAACTTGGGATTAAACATATATTACGATGAGCTTCATCTCTATCTAAGTGGTACTTTCTTATAACCATTAGACCTGCATATTCTCCTTGGGCGCCTGCATTAGGTTGTAGAGAAACACCGGAAAAACCTGTTATAGATCTCAACCAATTTTTTAAATCAGTAAACAAATCTCTAAAACCTTCCATTTGTTCAACTGGAACAAAAGGATGAGGTTCTGCAAATTCTTTCCAAGAAATCGGGATCATTTCAGCAGCAGCATTTAACTTCATTGTGCACGACCCAAGTGCTATCATAGTTCTATTCAATGCTATATCCTTATCCTCTAGCTTTTTAAGATATCTAAGCATTTCAGTTTCTGAATGATATAAGTTAAAAATTGGATGCTCTAAATATTTTGAAGTTCTTAATAAATTTTTTGGTAAATTAGGTAATTTAACTGAAGGATCCTCTTTTTTTATTGATTCTGCAGCGTTAAAAATTTTTAATAATTGATTTACTCTGTAAACGTTTTTTCTTTCATCGAAAGAGACAGCAAGCATTTCAGAATTTACTTTTCGTATATTAACTTTCTGATTTAGAGCATTTTTATAAATTTGATCAGTCTTTTCTTTGGTAATAATTGTAACAGTATCAAAAAAATAATCAGAATAAATTTCATAACCTGACTGTTTTATTTTATCAGCAAAACTTTTTGCTAATTGAGAAACTCTTTCAGAAATATTTTTAATTCCATCTGGACCATGATAAATAGCATATGCTGCTGAAACAATTGCTAATAAAGCTTGTGCAGTACAAATATTGCTTGTCGCCTTATCTCTTCTGATGTGTTGCTCTCTAGTTTGTAAAGATAATCTGTATGCCTTGTTACCATGTCTATCAACTGACACTCCAACAATTCTACCAGGCATCGATCTCTTATACTCGTCTTTAGTTGCAAAAAATGCTGCATGTGGACCTCCATACCCCATTGGTATTCCAAATCGTTGAGAGCTTCCTACTGCTATATCAGCACCAAGTTCTCTTGGAGTTTTTAATTTTGCTAAAGCTAATAAATCACAAGCTAATACAGCCTTACCGTTTTTTTTATGAATTTTGCTAATGGCTTCACTTGGGTCTTTAATATCTCCTAAAGTTCCAGGATATTGTAAAATTCCACAAACAAGATCTTCTTTTAATTGGTCTAAAACTTCATCTTCTTTTCCAACTAAAACTTTTAACCCCATTGGTTCAGCTCTAGTTTGAATTACATTTATAGTTTGAGGATGACAATCCTCAGATACAAAAACTAAATTGCTATCTTTTTTATTTAATCTATGACTAAGGCCCACGGCTTCTGCTGCTGCTGTACCTTCATCCAATAAAGAAGCATTAGCGATATCCATTCCAGTAAAATCAACAATCATTTGTTGAAAGTTTAATAACATCTCAAGTCTTCCTTGAGCTACTTCAGGCTGATAAGGTGTATATGATGTATACCAACCTGGATTTTCTAAAATATTTCTTAAAATTACATATGGTGTATAAGTTCCATAATAACCCATTCCAATAAAATTTGAGTAAACATGATTTTTTTTTGAAATTACTCTTAATTTTCTTAACGCCTCATATTCTGAATTAGGTTCTCCGATATTAAGCTCACCTTTAAACATTATTTTTTCTGGAACAGTGTTATTCATTAAATCATCTATTGATTGATAATTTAATTCTTTTAACATTTTTGATTGGTCTTCTTTAGAAGGTCCAATGTGTCTTTTTATAAAATCTTTTTCTGAATTTGGTAACATTATGCTGACGTCTCCTTTGCAAATTTTTCGTATTCTTCTTTATTCATAAGACTATCCATTTCAGATTTGTCTTTTATTTTAAGTTTAAAAAACCATGCAGACTCTTCTGGGTCTTCATTTATTTTTGATGGATCATCAACTATCATTTGATTTGTGTCTATAACTTCTCCACTAACAGGAGTGTAAACATCGCTAGCAGCTTTCGTTGACTCAACCACTCCAGCAGTTCCATCTTTATCAACATGTGAGCCTTTCTCTGGAAGTTCTGCAAATACTATATCCCCAAGCATTTCTGTTGCATGCTTAGTTATTCCAATTATAGCTTCTTCTCCATCTAGTTTAATCCACTCATGTTCTTTTGAATATTTAACTTCAGACATTTATTTGCCCTTTTACGTAATTTTTTTTATAAAACGGTAAGTTACAAATATTTGCAGGAATTTTTTTTCCTCTAACTTCAAGAAATATTTTTGTATTTACAGTTGAATAACTATTATCAACATATCCCATTGCTATAGGATGTTCAACGCTCGGTCCAAATGTACCACTTGTTACTTTCCCAATTTCTTGATTTTTATCATTGTAAATTTTGGTATTTCCTCTAGCGATTACTTTGCTGTCTGGTTTTATGCCAACTCTCAATTTTTTTACTCCACTTTGAAATTGGTTTTTTAAAACTTCTGATCCAACAAACTCTGTTTCAATTCTACTTTTTGGTATTGCCCATTTTAGATTAGCTTCGATAGGACTTGTATCGTTGTCTAAATCATTTCCATACAAGCAGAGTCCAGCTTCCATTCTTAATGTATCTCTTGCTCCTAAGCCAATCAATTTAGATCCATTTTCTATCAAACTTTCTACAAAAGTTTCAGCATCACTATTTTTTATAGAAATTTCAAATCCATCCTCACCAGTATATCCTGATCTAGTTATGTATACTTTTTCGTTTTTATAGACATAGTTGTTTCCGTTCATAAATTTTAGACTGTCACAACCAGGTATAACTTTATTTAAAACATTTTTTGCTTCAGGGCCCTGTAATGCAATTAATGACAATGACTCGTCAAGATTTAATTTATATTGATTATCTAGTTTAGATTTTATTACTTCATAATCATTATACTTGCATGCAGCATTCAAGATAATTAAAAATCCATCAGATGTTTTGGTAATTATCAGATCGTCCTGAATTCCTCCTTTGTTATTCATTAAAAATGAATACTTACTTTGATTAGTTTTCAATTTTTTCAAATCCGCAGGAAAAATCTTCTCGAGCTCATTTGTAAGATCATCACCACCCGATATAAACAATTGACCCATATGAGAAACATCAAAAATACCAGAGTGTGAACGTGTGTATTTATGCTCTTGTATAATTCCATCTTTATATTGGATGGGCATTTGATATCCAGCAAACTCTACAAGCTTTGCGCCATACTTGTTATGGAGATTATTTAACGATGTTTTTTTTATACTCATATTAACTCTTTATGCCCCCTCTGTCTTTTTGCCTGAGAGATTTGCTCCTTCGGCGAGAATAATTCTCTTTCCAGAGTTAATATGTACGGTCCATTTGCCTGAGAGTTTCCGGGGTGGTTGCTCCTTCGGCGCTACAAAAGTAGTCTCTCCCGTATAAAATCTTATAACATAACTAATATAAATTTATAGCTCTAATTTGTTGCACTTTTTTTTTTCATAAGTGAGAGAAATTGTATTAAAACTGCAAATATCACTATTAAACCACCAATTAAAACGCTGGTTGGAGGATTTTCATTTATAAACATCCACGCCCAAAAAGGTCCTAAAACAGCCTCTGATAACATTATGATTCCAACTAAGGCTGAAGGTGTAGATCTTGCACCAATTGTAATAAAAATAAAACCAAAACCAAGTTGGAAAAAACCAGCTAAAAATCCCAAAAAAATATCATTTAAAGATATAAAGATCGTTTTAGACATAAAATATCCAATGATCAAAGCAATAACACCTGCAATAAATTGTAATGGAACCATATCTACACTTGGAAATTTTCTAACTATTAAAATTAATGTTGCGAATGATATTGGCATAATAAAAGCAGCAATATTTCCACTTATTTGTCCAACTGTTAATGAGCTTCCAACCATCAAAATTATTCCTGAAATTGCTAAAACTATAGAAGTTAATGTTATTAAGTTTATTTTTTCTTTTAAAAAGATATATCCAAAGATTGCTAAAAATAATGTTTGGGTTTGAATTATAAAATTAGTATTTGCTACTGTAGTATTATACATTGCAAAAACATAACCACTAAAACCACACGCAAGTATAATGCCTCCAATAAGACCAGGGACTCCAGATTTATAAAATGCTGAAATAAAATTTTGCTTATAACTAATAATAAGAAAGAGCAGAACTACAATTATAAAAAAAACTGATCTCCAAAATAGAATTTGCCATAGAGTAGATCCTTCGAAAGATTTGACTATCAGCCCTCCAAAACTTAGACTGAAAGCACCAAAAAAAATTAATACTGGCCCTGGTAATTTTGTAATTAAATTCATTTAATTTGAGAAATAAGATTATTAGTCTCCATCTGATAAAGTTTATATAATGTTTCAGCATCCTCCAGGCTTACATCTTTAAATTTAATATTAGATCCTGGTGTTAATTGTACCAGTCGATCATAGTCAGCAGATATCACAGTCGCAATCTTCGGATAACCACCAATAGTCCCATGATCTGATAACATAATTATTGGATCTCCAGCAGATGTGATTTGAATTACACCTTTTACTAGACCTTCAGATTTTATGTTAGGATCAACGATATTTTCAATTTTTGGACCTTCTAATCTCATACCCATCCTGTCTGAAAGTTTTGTAATTTTAAAACTTTCTTTAAAGAATTTATCTTGTGAAGAATTAGAAAAATAATCATAGTTTGTGCCTTTAATGACTCTTATATTTTCAATAGTGCTACCTAAGTAATCAAGTTTTCTTTTGTTAAAAGAATTATTAATATCAATTATTTCAATTTCTAAATCTTTAGAAAATTTATTCCCATTATTTGGTCCAATTTGAGCTTGTGTATTTATTGAACAACTTCCCCAATAATAATCAACACCAAAAGTTCCATTAATCGAAAAATATCCATAAACGGACTTGTTGGTTGAATGTATATCGACTTCATCTCCATTTTTTAACAAATAACATTGGTAGGAATTACCATCAATAACACCCTCTTTTGATATAATTTTAAATGATACATTTCCAGAAATACAAAAAAAAATATCTTTTCCAAAATACTTCAAATGCGGGCCTTGATAAGCAAATTCTATTACAGGTGAATTGTAATCATTTTGTAGAAGTGAGTTTAACAATTGAAAATTTCTTTTATCCATCGCTCCACTAAATGGAATACCAATATGGTATAAATTATTTCTTCCTAAATCTTGATATGTGGTGTTGATACCAGCTCTTAAAATTTTAAAGTAGTTTCTATCTTTTGATTTCATTATATTGATCTAAAGTTATTCGATAAAATTTTATTGTATCACCAGGATTAACAAGATTTGGGTTTGATTGATTAGATGAGTCGAAAATATTTTGTGGTGTATTTCCCAAAATATTCCATCCCCCAGGTGTCTCAAAAGAGTATATGTTGCAAAATTGTTCTGTTATTCCAACTGAACCTTTTGGAACTTTAACTCTTGGTGTTTCTAATCTTTTTAATCTCATCTCCTGGTCGAGATCACCAAGAAAAGGCATACCAGCAACAAATCCTGTCATATAACAAAAGTAATTTTTACTAAAAAATTTTTCGAGAATTATTTCTGATTTTAATTTTAATTTGTTTTCAACTCTTTCAATATCTAATGCAAAGTCATTATCACAACATACTGGGATTTCAATTAGGTTTTTTTCTAATTTATTGTTTTCTTTAATCTCTATATTTTCAACTTTTTTTTTTAAAGATAAAAAAGAATGTATATTTAAATCATATGAAATTATTAATTTATTATAAGATGGAGTTAAGTTTGTAATACCTTTTAAATTTAATTTTTTTATATGGTAAAAATATTTAATAACATTTGAATTAATTTCTTGATTTACATCACTTCCAAAGTCGCAATACAAAGCTGCGTCACCAAGATTTAATATATTTTTTATCATACCATGTTATACTTATGATTTGTTAGTATGGAAATTAATATCAATTGCGATCTAGGTGAAAAATCAAAGCATCATTCTGATGAAAATGATCCAAAATTACTTGAAATTGTCAATTCAGCCAACGTTGCTTGTGGTTATCATGCTGGTGATGAAGATAGCATGAACCAGGTTGTAAAAATTTGTAAGAAAAACGGTGTTAGTATTGGAGCACATCCATCATTTAATGATCCCGAAAACTTTGGACGTAAAAGATTAAATTTATCATCAGACGAAATAAATAAATTATTGATTGATCAATATGAAATTTTACAAAATATAGCTGATAAACATGGTGAGATTGTTACCCATATTAAACCACACGGTGCATTAAATAATATGGCTTGCGAAGATATTGAGCTTGCAACTATCATTGCAAAATCAATTTGCAATTTTAACAAAGATTTAATCTATTTAGTACCGACAGGTTCAAAGATGGAAGAGGCAGCAAAGAAATTTGATATGAGGATAGCATGTGAAATTTTTGCTGATAGAAATTATGAAGATAATGGAAACTTAGTATCCAGAAAAGAACCTCATGCACTTATTACAGATCCAGAAAATGCAAAAAGTCACGTTTTAAGCATGGTTCAGAACCAAGCCATAAATTGTCACAGCGGAAAGCAAATACCTTGTGAAATAGACTCTGTGTGCATACATGGCGATAACGAAAGTTCTCTAGCTACAGCTATATCTATAAAAAATAATTTAATAGATAATGGCTTAGAACTAAAAACACTAACTAACTTAAGGAAATTTAAATAATGATAAAGAAAATATTTTTTTCAATGTCCTTTTTAATTTTTTTAGCAGGAACATCTTTTGCTGCTGGATCTAGTAGCGATTCTGGATCAACAGAAAGCCATTATGATAAGGCAGTTAAATTGATTAAAGCTGCAAAAAAATTAGAAAAAAAAGGTAAAACAGAGAAAGCAATTAAAAGATACGAAAGAGCAATTAAATTTTTAGTAAAGTCAAATAAGATGAAGCCAAATAAAGCAGACACTTTAAATTATCTTGGATTTGCAACAAGAAAAACTGGTGATTTTGAAAATGGTGAGAAATATTATCTTCAAGGTCTAGCTATTGAGCCAAATCACATAGGAATTAACGAATATCTTGGTGAATTATATGTTGCAACAAATAGGATGAATTTAGCAAAAGAAAGATTGAGTGTTCTAGAGGGATGTAATTGTGAGGAATACAATCAGCTAAAGGGTGTAATAGACGGTTCTAAAAAATCAAAATATTAATTTATATTTTTTATCATTTGCTCAGGCATCCAAAGAGCGATTTCTGGAAATATCACAACTAAGATAACAGCAAAAATCATTAGCAAGAAGAGTGGAAACGCACTTCTTGCTATATACCCCATATCTTTATTAGCCATACCCTGAAGAACAAAAAGATTAAAGCCAACCGGTGGTGTGATCTGAGCCATTTCGACAACAATAACTAGAAAGACACCAAACCAAATCATATCAAAACCTGCTTGTCTAATCATTGGTTCAATTATAGCCATTGTTAAAACTACAGCAGAGATACCATCAAGAAACATTCCAAGAATTATATAAAAAATCATTAAAACAAAAATTAAAACATATGGAGAAAGTTCCATTCCTTCAATCCATAGAGCAAGATTTCTTGGCAATCCAGTAAATCCCATTGCCAAAGATAAAAAAGTAGCTCCTGCTAATATAAAAGCTATCATACAAGAAGTTTTAGTAGCACCCAAGAGTGACTCTTTAAATGTTTTTAAAGACAAACTCTTTTGAAAGTATGATAAAATTAATGCACCTACTACACCCAAAGAAGCTGCTTCAGTTGCAGTTGCTATACCAGTATAAATTGAGCCAATAACTGAAATTATTAATAATATTACAGGTATCAGTTTTCCTGATTTCCTTACCTTTTCCATAAGTGTGAAGTCTTGTTTAAAAGTAGGCATGGATTTTTTATTTATTGATGACCAAATCATTACATATGTCATAAAGATCAACGCAATCATTATTCCTGGTAAAATTCCTGCAATAAATAGTTTTGCTATAGACTCTTGAACAGTCACTCCATAAATAATTAAAATAATTGAGGGTGGAATTAAAAGACCGAGTGTTCCTGAACCAGCTAAACTTCCAAGTAGAATACTTTCTGGATATTTTCTTTTTCTTAGTTCTGGAATAGACATTTTTCCTACTGTGGCTACAGTTGCTGCAGAAGATCCAGAAATAGCTGCAAATAGAGCACATCCAACTACATTAACATGTACTAAGCCACCAGGTAGTTTCTGCATCCATGGAGATAATCCTTCAAATAAATTTTCAGATAACTTAGTTCGAAATAAAATTTCACCCATCCAAACAAACAAAGGAAGTGCAGTTAAAGTCCATGAAGATGAAGCTCCCCAAATTGTTGTTGCCATTGCATCACCAACTGGCCTTGTTGTGAACAGCATCATTCCTATAGATGAAACACCAACCATGCTTATAGCAACCCAAATTCCTGAACCTAAAAATATCAAGAGAACACTTATAAAAAATATAGTAAGTAAAATTTCAGTCATTTTTTTTTGTTTGTATTTTCAAAACTAATTGATGAGATACACATATGAAAAATATTAGTGATCCTAAAGCAACACTTGATTGTGGTATCCAAATTAAAATTTCGTCAGCTCCTTCACTTCTCTCTTGAAATTCATAAGATATTTTTAGCATTTTCAAAAAATAGAATGCTAGATAACCAGAAAATATAGTTGCAACTATCAAACTCCATAATTCCAAAAATCTTTTTTTAATCCCAGTAGCTTTTTCTAAAAATAAAGTAATTCTAATGTGACCACCTTCTACAAAAGTATAAGATAAAGCAAAAAAAGATGAGGCAGCCATACAATATCCAGAATATTCAGCTAGGCCTCTTATATAAAAACCAAATATTCTTGATGAAATTCCAATTAAAATAAAAACTGCAACCAAAATAAGAAAGAATGCAGCGATATAGCCTGAGTAACTATAAAGATTATTTAAAAATTTATTGACTTTAGTAAACATATAAAAAGGCCGTTTAATACGGCCTTTTTAATTATAATGATTTAATTATAAGCAGCAAGAACACTAGCACCTCTATCGCCAGCTTTTTTCTTCCATTCTTCTGCCATTGTAGCACCGACTTTTTTGAAATGACTTTCAAGGGCTACATTTACTTTGCCCACTTTCATTCCAGCATCAGCTAGAGCTTTTTTATCAGCAACATTTCCTTTTTTTGAAAGAGCCCAACCTTTTTTTTCAGCAACTGCCGCCTCTTCCATTATCATTTTTTGTGTAGCCTTATCTAAATTATTCCAAGAACCTCTGTGAGCTACAATCATATTTTTTGGAAACCAAGCTGCAATATCATAAAAATACTTTACTCCATTTTCCCAAATTTTACTGTTCTTACCAGTAGTTGGTGAAGTAATCATACTTTCAACGGCACCAGTTGAGAATGCTTGGCTTATTTCAGCTGCTTCAATTTTTGTAGGTGCCATACCTGTCAACTCAGCCATTCTAATAGTTGCAGAATTATACGCTCTAAATTTTAAACCTTTTAAATCAGCAACACTGTTAATCTCTTTTTTACTATAAAGACCTTGCGCAGGCCATGGTACAGCATATAAAAATACAAGACCTTTTTGATCTAAACCTTTGATTATTGCAGGCTTAGATGCTTGATACAGTTTCATAGCATCATCATAAGATGTCGCAAGAAATGGTTGTGAATCAATCTCTAATAACGGATCCTCTTTACCTAGAGCTGACATAAATCTTTCACCAATTTGAGCTTGTCCAGTTCTAACAGCCCTAAATATCTCTCCACCTTTAAATAGAGATCCACCTGGGTGAGTTACTATTGTTAATTTTCCTCCACTTTTTTCTGAAACATTTTTAGCAAATTCAGCTGCATTAGCAGAATGGAAGTTGCTTGCACCATATGCTAGTGCCATATCCCATTTTTCTGCGGCAAAAGTATTGGCAGTTAAAAGAACAGAAAATAAAACAGAGAGCAAAATTTTGAAAAGTTTCATAAATCCTCCATATTTTTAAAAAACATATCTCATTATGTATTAAAACTTAAATCAATAAAAATTTTTGATGTTTTATTGAAATATAATAAATAATTACTATTATAATAGCATCTTGATAGAACAATCACTTATTTTACTGCAAATTATATTTATAGATATTATTCTAGCTGCAGATAATGCAATAATAATAGGATTAATTGCAGCTAATTTCGTCCCAAAAAATAGAAAAAAGATAATATTTTGGGGAGTAGTTGGAGCGTTAGTTTTCAAAGTTATATTTGCAATATTTGCGACATATTTATTTAAGTTTTACTTCATTAAAATTCTTGGTGGATTACTTTTAATTTGGATCGTTAATGACTTGAGAAAAGATTTATTTGAAATTCAAAAAATAAAGTCTCCTAAAAAGAAATCTATGGAACCTTCATTTATCAAAAGTATTTATAAAGTTTTATTTGCAGATATCACGATTAGTTTTGATAACGTTATTGGGGTTGTGGGTGCAGCCAAAGGTAATTTTGGTTTTATGATTTTTGGCTTAGTTTTATCAGTAGTTCTTACTGGAGCCTTAGCTACTTATTTAGCAAATTATATACAAAAACATCTATGGATAGCTTATATAGGTTTAGGATTTATATTATTAGTTGCTATTCAATTAGTAATAGGTGGATTAGTCGATTTAGAAATTTTAAATATTAACGAAAAATATATAAAGTATTTCTAATATTACCAAGTTCCAGTATTTTCCATTGATGACCAGGGCTCTTTAGGAGGAAGATTTCCCTCCTGAAGTATTTCAATTGATATTTTATCTGGTGATTTCACAAATGCCATATGACCATCTCTAGGTGGTCTATTAATTGTATAACCCATATCCATTAATCTTTGACATATTTCGTATATATTTTTAACTCTATAAGCTAAGTGACCAAAATTTCTAGATCCCTCTCCTAAATTGTCACCGTCCCAATTATAAGTTAGTTCAATTTCTGCATTATTGTCGTTTGGTGCAGCTAAAAAAATTAATGTATATCTCCCTTTTTCATTTTCCATTCTTTTTGTCTCTTTTAAACCCAGTCCATCACAAAAAAATTTTAATGACTCCTCAATATTAGAAATTCTGATCATTGTATGTAAATATTTCATAGTTAAATTATAATTTATTTTTATTCTAGTTCAATAGTGCTTGGTGGTTTAGAGGTCACATCATAAACTACTCTATTTATACCTCGGATGTTGTTAACTATTTTATTTGATACCATTTGCATAAAAGATTTATTAAATTGAAAATAATCTGCTGTCATTCCGTCTTCAGATGTTATTGCTCTTAGCAAACATAAATATTCATAGGTTCTATTGTCTCCCATGACGCCAACAGTTTTAACAGGTAGTAATGCAGCATAAGCCTGCCATATCTTATGATATAAATTGTGTTCTCTTAATGCATTTATAAAATAATTGTCTGCTTCTTTTAAAATTTTTATTTTTTCTTTGGAAATTGTACCAGGCATTCTAATGGCTAAACCAGGACCAGGAAAAGGATGTCTAGAAATAATTTCTTTACTTAAATTTAATTCTAGACCTAACATTCTAACCTCATCTTTAAATAAATACTTCAATGGCTCAACTAATTTTAATTTCATCCTTTTCGGCAGACCACCGACATTATGATGAGACTTAATTTTTGATGTTTGACTTCCTGTTACAGATTTACTTTCAATTAAATCAGGGTATAGAGTTCCTTGAGCTAAAAATTTTACATTTTTTATTTTTTTTGCGTATTTTTCAAAAAGTTTGATGAATAAATTTCCAATAATTTTTCTTTTTTTTTCTGGATCTTTTACATTTTTTAATTTGCTTATGAATAATTGCTCAGCATTTACATAAATTAAATTTAATTTAAATTTTTTTCTAAAAGTATTCACTACTTGTTTTTCCTCATTTTTTCTGAGAAGACCAGTATTAACAAATATACAAGTTAAGTTTTTTCCAATCGCATTACTAATTAATTTTGCTACAACACTACTATCCACTCCACCAGATAAAGCACAAATTACTTTAGAATTTCCAACTTGTTCTTTAATTTGCTGTATAAGTTTGGATTTTTGATTTTTTGATGTCCAATTTTTTTTTATTTTACAAATTTTAATAACGAAATTTTTTAATATTATTTTGCCTTTGGCTGTATGGGAAACTTCTGGATGAAACTGTATGCCATATATATTTTTTTTAATGTTTTCTATTATGCATAATTTTGAATTCGATGATTTTGCTATAACTTTAAAACCTTTAGGTAATTTAATTACCTCATCTCCATGACTCATCCATACATTAGTAGATTTTTTTGAAAAGAAATTTTCAGTTAAAGCGCTTTTGTTTAATTGAGCAACTTTTGCTAACCCGAATTCTCTTGATTTTGCTCGTTTTACTTTGCCTCCTAATTCTTTAGAAATTATCTGGTGACCAAAACAAATACCTAAAATTGGAATATTTAAACTTAATATACTTTTATTGAATTTGACTTTTTTATTTTGGTAAACATTTAAGGGGCCACCTGATAAAATGATGCCTTTCACATTTATTTCAATTTTGTAGTTTTTAAGTTTGTTGTGACTTATAATTTCACAAAAAACATTTAATTCTCTTACTTTTCTTGCAATTAATTGTGTAAACTGAGACCCAAAATCTATTATTAAAATTTTATCTAGATATTTTCAAGACGCATCTTTTTTTTCAAACTCTTTTAGGCGTTTGTTAATAGATGCGATTTTATCACAAAGGTTTGAGCATATATTTTTAAAAT